>CAVHML010000011.1:0-9484 GCA_963636905.1 bacterium | reverse complement strand
GCCTGGAAGAAGGCTCCCGTGAAGTCGTCGGCGGCCAGTGAGTGAGTCTTCTTGAGGAAGCCGTCGGTCTTATCCGAGTTCGACAGGTCGGCAGACGAGCACACCATGTTCGGAACTTGCTCTGCCAGCACTCCCAGACAGGCGGCTGAGGCGGCGCGAGTGGCCGAGCCTTCCTTCTGGACAAGCACACTCCAGTCAACTTTGGGGGCGTTTCCGCTGAACCATTCGGCCAACAGGGCAGCCTTGTCAGGATTGCTTTCAGCCCATTTCCGTTCCTCTTCACGGCGCGAAGCGACTATTTTCTTCAGCTCCTCACGGCGGTCTGCATACAGTTTCTGCACCTCCGGGAATATCACGAACGGCTCTTCGGGGTTGCCGCCGAGGTTCTTTATAGTATTAATGTAGGCATCGCCGCCGAGCGGAGCACCGTGAGTGTTGATGCAATGCTCGTAGCTGGTGCCGTCAGCGCGCAATGCGCCCTTGCCCATAACGGTCTTTCCGATGATCAGGGTGGGGCGTTTCTCCTCCTTTTGGGCGTCTTTCAGTGCCTTACGTATCTCGTCGGGGTCGTTACCGTTGATGGTTACGACGTTCCAACCCCACGCCTTGTACTTGGCGGCGGTGTCTTCCTGCATCACAACCTTGCACTCTGTGGAGAGCTGGATGTCGTTTGAGTCATAGAACATGATGAGGTTGTTCAGTCCAAGTATGCCGGCTATGCGGCCAGTGCCTTGAGATATTTCCTCTTCCACGCCTCCGTCGGATATGTAAGCGTAGATTTTGTGCTGCATAGGGGTCTTTCCAAGGCGGGCTTCAAGGAACTTCTCGGCCACAGCTGCACCGGCTGCGAACGTATGTCCCTGACCGAGGGGGCCTGAAGTGTTCTCTATGCCACGCTCAATGTCGCGCTCGGGGTGGCCGGGAGTGGGGGAATCCCACTGGCGGAACTGCTTCAGCTCGTCGAGAGTGAACTTTCCTTGCAGTGCAAGTGCCGAATAGAGCATCGGCGACATGTGTCCCGGGTCGAGATAAAAGCGGTCGCGGCCAGTCCAAGACGGGCACTCAGGGTCGTAAACCAGAAACTCTGAGAACAGTACATTGATGAAATCTGCACCTCCCATTGCGCCTCCGGGATGGCCGGAGTTGGCTTTTTCTACCATAGATGCGGCGAGAATACGGATGTTGTCCGCCGCCTTGTTCATGATATTCTTGTCATTCATAACTTTGAAGTTGTTGATTGTTTGTTATTTAATGCTTTTTATTCCCTTGTGTGTGGGCGTTGTGCGGCGAATGGAGCCGTCAGTGTTGAACTCCAAACGGTCGATGCACACCTCGCGATGGTAGCCCGGCCCTTTGTCTTTGGGCAGGTAATCCTTGTTTATGCGGTGATATACAAAGTACCACTCGTCCTTTCCCGGTATCTGAAGCACGCTGTTGTGCGCCGTACCGTATATCTCTTCGCCCGGTTCCTGAATGAGTATGACAGGGTTCTTGGCCACTTCGATGGGGCCGAGAGGCGACTTGCTTGTGCCATAGGCCACGTGGTAGTTCGGAGAGCCAGTGTCATCGACGCTCCAAAGGAAGTAATAGAGGCCGTTACGCTTGAATACGTATGGTGCTTCGCGGTATCTGTAGTCGGCAAGCGTACCGCCCGGAGGTGTCATGCGCACTATTGTAGTGGTGTCGATGCTTGTCATATCGTCGTTGAGCACCGCCCCGGCCATGTAACCGTTGCCCCAATAGAGGTAACTCTTTCCTGTGTCAGGGTCAGAGAACACGTCCACGTCTATCTGCTGGCCGTTTTTCTGCCCTTCAGGCCGCTTGTCTATGAAGGGATAGCCAAGGTCTGTGAACGGCCCTTGCGGGTTTTCGGCCACTGCAACGCCTATTGCCTTTGCCTTACCGGTGTTCGCACTGTAATAGAAGTAGTACTTGTATTTGCCGTCAGCCTCCTTTTCGATGATGGCCGGTGCCCATGCGTTGCCTGTTGCCCACTTTGTGTCTTGCAGCACGTCGAGAGCGACACCCTCATACCGCCAGTTGGCGAGGTCTTTCGACGAGTAGCAGGTGAAATACCAGCCTCCCCAGCCGGGGTGCCCGTCGGTTGTGGAGTAAATATAGTAGCGTTTGGTCTTGTTGGAGTACAAGATTTCGGGGTCGGCATGGAAGCCCGGCAGTATCGGATTGCCGCTCCACTCCTTCGGTGCGGCCACTTCGTCGTCGAAAACATAGCCCCAATGCTCCTGCAAGCGTTTCATTTCGTCGGCTGTCAGGGACATTGCCGTACCGTGACGGGGGAAGAAATCCTTGTCAAACGACTGCGATTTGGCTGTAAAAGTCTTCAGATCCGTGGATGTCTGGTACTCGTAACGACCGCTGGAGTACAGGTCGTACATGAGTACATACTCCTCTTTTCCGTTGAGTTTGAACACTCCTGAACCTTCAACGTGGGTCTTTGTGCCGGCGTAGGGGTCGATAAACTTGAAGTCTTCCGTCCACTTGCCGCGCAAAGACTTGGCAGTTGCCTGCTGGATACCGTTCTTTATCTCCTTGCCACTCGCGTCCTTGATGTTGCCTTTGTAGAACATGTGGTACACGCCATCCTTATATATAATGTCGTTGTCGATGCATCCGTACTTGGCAGTGAACAGGATTTCAGGCTCTTTCTCGAAACCTGTGAAGTCTTTGTTGGCGTATGCGTAGTAGGTAATCAGGCTGTCGTTGTCCCTACGCTTCAGGGTAAAGTATATCATGTACTTCTTTGCCTTGCGGTCGTAGATGGTTTGCGGTGCCCAAACCCAATAGGCGTCGCCGAAATTCTTTGGGTATGCCTTCGACAGGTTGACCTTTGCGTGTGTCCAGTTGACGAGATCGGTTGACTTGAGCATCACGATACCGGGATTTTCCGTCCATCCGAATTTGCTGGTGTTCATGTCTGTGGCCACGATGTAGAACGTTTTGCCGTCCTCACAGCGCAGTATGTGCGGGTCACGTATGCCTCCGCTCTCGCTAATGGTGTCAGATGAGACTATGGGGCGGTTGTTGTTGAGTGCGCGCCACGTCTTTGCGTCCTCGCTAATGGCAAATCTGAGGTGCTCCTGCTTGGCATATTCGCCCTTGCCTTCAAAGTATGCGAAGACGTAACCGGCGTATTTCGCTTCCGCCTTGTCTGTTTTGCGTGCGTGGCCTGCCGTGAAGCAGGCCGCACACACTATAGTAATGATAGTTGACTTGTTCATAAACTGTTACAAATGTACTATTTTAAGTTGAGAACCACTATCGATTTGGCCGGAACTTTGACCGTCAGCTTGTCCTTTTTCAGCCTTGCGTCCTTGAATGCCGTGGGCACTACATTGTCCGGATGGTCGAAATCGTTGTAGTCGGTCACGGCCTTGCAGGTCAGGATGCGGCCTTCAGCGGTCTTGAGCTGTGCCCCGCCGATGTTTATCTCAACTGTCTGCGCCTTGTCAACGTCGATATTGGCCAGCGAAACGATGATTGAGCCGTCGGAACGCTTGGCTGCCGAAGTGCTGAGCACAGGAATTTTGCGCCCAGTATTGGCGTGATTGTCGCCGCGAACGGCCATGCTGTCGCACTGGGTCACGTCGATGGGCAAGTAGGTGGCCTCTTGGAAGCCCTTATACATCTCGAACACGTGGTAGGTTGGGGTGAGTATCATGTGGCCGGTGCCCTTTTGGTCGGTAAGTATCATTGACTGGAGCACGTTGACCACCTGTGCTATGTTCGCCATGCGCACGCGGTCGGTATGGCGGTGGAACACATTGAGGGACAAAGCGGCCACGAAAGCGTCGCGCATGGAATTCTGCTGGTAGAGATGTCCCTTGATTGTGCCCGGTTCCTCGTCCCACCATGTTCCCCACTCATCGACTAACAGACCTATCTGCTTCTTCGGGTCCTTCTCGTCCATTATTTTGGAGTGGCGGTTTATCACGTCTTCTATCTCAAGGCACTTGCCCATAGTCCAGTAGTAGTCGTCCTTGTTGAACTTGATGGCCGAGCCTTTGCTGCCACTCCAGCCTGTAACGGTGTAATAGTGGAGCGACACGCCGTTCATGCGGTGGCCTACGTTGTTCATCAGCACCTTTGTCCAGTTGTAGTCGTAGTCGCTGGCTCCGCTGGCTATCTTGTAGAGGTTGTTACCGTCGTAGTTGCGACAGTAAACCGAGTAGCGGCGGTAGAGGTCGGCATAGTATTCGGGGCGCATGTTGCCTCCGCAGCCCCAGCTCTCGTTGCCTACGCCGAGGAACTTCACCTTCCATGCCTTGTCGCGGCCGTTTTGACGGCGCAGTTTTGCCATGGGAGTGTCGCCGTCGGAGGTCATATACTCCACCCACTTGGCCAGTTCCTCGACCGTACCGCTGCCCACGTTGCCGCTTATGTAAGGCTCGCAGCCCAGCATCTCGCACAGATTGAGAAACTCATGCGTGCCGAAAGAGTTGTCTTCTATCGTTCCGCCCCAGTTGTTGTTCTGCATTTTGGGGCGTTTGTCCTTGGGTCCGATACCGTCCATCCAGTGGTATTCGTCGGCAAAGCAGCCTCCCGGCCAGCGCAGCACCGGCACCTGCAGTGCCTTGAGGGCGTTGAACACGTCCTTGCGGTAGCCGTTGATGTTGGGAATAGGCGAGTCTTCGCCCACCCACAGGCCGCCATAGATGCACGAACCGAGGTGTTCGGCAAACTGTCCGTAAATCTCTTTGTGTATCTTCTGCGTGCCTTTGTCTGCGTGTATGGTCAGTGTGGCGTTGTCGGCCATTGCCCCGACGGGCAGAACAGCGGCACAGGCAAGAGTAAGGAATAGTCGTTTCATTATCGTTATGTTGGGTATTGGTTTTGAAAAGGGGCGGGTTAGGCTTGCCAACCCTACGGTTTACGGTGGTTAAAGCGCCGGGTTACGGTGCGTAACCCGGCACTTTGCAGTGTGCTACCTCTTGACTTGCACGGCTGTCTCCTCAATCGGCAGGCATTTTCTGTAGTTCTCGATGTACTTGTTGAAGCCTCTCACGTCGTCGGCTGTCGGGGTTATCTCTTCTCCTGACTGTCCCGCGAAGACTATCTCGTCGAGAAAATCGGCGAGAGGCAGCCCCTTGGGATTGTTGACCAGATAGGAACCGAGCAGGGCTATGCCCCATGCACCGCCTTCGCCGGCGGTTTCCATGACGGAGATGGGCGAGTTGATGGCGGCGGCAAGTATTCTCTGACCCACGCCTTTGGTCTTGAAGAGTCCACCGTGGCCGGTAATCTTGTCAACCTTGATCTTTTCCTCGTTGAAAAGAATGTCGTTGCCTATCTTCAACACGCCCACCGAAGCATACAGGTTGGCGCGCATGAAGTTGGCAAGGTTGAACTTGTCGTTGGCGGAGCGCACGAACAGCGGCCTTCCCTCGGCCAGTCCCGTAACGGGTTCGCCGGAGATGTAGTTGTAGGCAATCAGTCCGCCGCAGTCAGCGTCGCCCTTCAGGGCATTGTTATACAGCTTTCCATAGACCTCGTTCATATCTACAGGCACGCCAAGCAGTTCCTGGTACTCCTTGAACAGCTCGACCCATGCGTTCAGGTCGGACGTACAGTTGTTGCAGTGTACCATTGCCACTGGGCTACCGTCGGGTGTAGTCACCATATCTATCATCTCGTAGGGCTTGGAAAGCTCCTTTTCGAGCACTATCATGGAGAACGACGATGTGCCGGCCGACACGTTTCCGGTGCGCTGGCGCACGGCGTTGGTGGCCACCATGCCCGTTCCTGCGTCGCCTTCGGGCGGACAAACGGGTATGCCCGGCTTCAAATGGCCGGAAATGTCTATCATCTTTGCACCCTCTTCGGTCAGGAAACCGGCGTTGTCTCCGGCATTGAGCACCTTTGGAAGTATGTCAAGCAGATTCCAACTGTAGCCGTAGGGGGCAACCAGCCGGTCGAACTTCTCTACCATCGTGGCGGAATAGTCCTTGGTGTCAGAGTCTATCGGCAGCATACCCGACGCGTCGCCTATGCCGAGCACCTTGTTGCCGGTTATCTGCCAGTGCACATAGCCGGCGAGAGTGGTCAAGTATTCTATGCTGTTCACGTGTTCCTCCTTGTTGAGGATGGCCTGATACAGATGGGAAATGCTCCATCTCAAGGGTATGTTGTAGTTGAACAGCGATGACAACTCGGCCGCCGCCTGTGCGGTATTGGTGTTTCTCCAGGTCCTGAACGGCACGAGTATCTCCTCATTGGCATCGAATGCCATGTATCCGTGCATCATTGCGCTCATGCCGATGGCCGCCAGAATCTCGATGTCCGTGTCATACTGCTTCCTTACATTGGCGCGCAAGTCGGAATAGCAGTTCTGCAGACCGTTCCAGATGGCCTCTATGCTGTATGTCCAAAGGCCGTCTTCCAACTGGTTCTCCCATTCGTGGCTTCCCTGGGCAATGGGTTTGTTGTCCTGGTCAATCAAGACAGCCTTGATTCTCGTTGAACCAAACTCCACGCCCAGTATGGCTTTGCCTGTCTCAATGGTTGTTTTTGGATCTAAGCTCATTTCTTAATGTCGTTTAAGTTGAAATGTGACAAGAGTGGGGAGCAGGGATTGGGGCAAGGAACCATTGCCAAATAGTTGCGGAATGGCCTTTGCCGTGCGGCGGGCGAACCGTTCGCTTGGCCGCATTCCCTGCTCTCCACGTGAAAGGGATGGTTATCTCAACGCCTTGTTGAGCATATAGTACACCTCGTTGGTGCGCAGATCCTGACGGAAGCGTTCGTAGTCGGTGTCTTTGTTGATGATGCAGCACTCCATGTCGGCAATCTCTGCATAGTCACGCCAGTACTCGTCGGTCAAACCGAAGCTGAAGCAGGAGTGGTGTGTGCCTCCGGCCTGCATCCAGCAGCCTACGCCCACCTCAAATGTAGGCTCGGGAATCCACAGAGCCGAGGCTACCGGCAGCTTGGGCAGCGGTTTGGACTTGATAAGGTTGACATCGTTGCAGATAAGGCGGAAGCGGTTGCCCATATCCACCACAGTTGCGGTAACGCCGTGCCCCTGCTTGGTGGTGAACACAAGGCGCGCGGTCTGGCTCTTGCGTATTCCGATGCCGAGGAAGTGTACTTCAAGACGCGGCTTTGCCTCTTCCGATATGTCGGGATTGATTTCCAGCATATGTGACTCAAGGATTGACGTGTTGTCACCGTCGAAGTTGAGAGTGTAGTCCTCCAGGAACGAAGTGCCGCCCTCCAGTCCTTGGCTCATAAACCATGTGGTGCGGTAGAGCGCAGCGCTCTTCCAGTCGCCCTCGGCGCCGAATCCGTAGCCGTCGTGCATCAGTCTCTGCGACGCAAGGCCGGGTATCTGGTCAAAACCGCGGCCTGTCTGCTCTACATTGTAGTCGCCGAGGTCGTCGAAGTTGGTGGTAAAGCCCTTTGCACCGAAGTCTTTCAGCACGGCACGCAGCGTGAGTTCGGCCTTGGCAGCGTTCCATATCTTCTTGTAAGCCTCGCTTTTCTCGTCTTTCAGCGCGCTTTCCACGGTGTATTCCTTGAAGTAAACGTCGTGAACCAGTGCAGTCACGTCCTTGTCTTCAACCTTGTCGAAGTACTGCATGACGGTTGAGAACGGGCAATAGTCCACGTGGTAGCCCATAACCTGCTCTGCTGCAACCTTGTCACCGTCGGTTACGGCCACGTTATTCATCTGGTCACCGAAGCGGAGTATCAGGCAATCCTGCGCATCTGCCCAAGCTGCGCACACACGCTCCCACACTGCGATGTGGTCTTGGGTCTTTGCGTCCTTCCAATAGCCGATTACGGTCTTGCGGGGCTTGCGCATACGGCTCAGAATGTGGGCATACTCGCGGTCGCCGTGGGCACTCTGGTTCAGGTTCATGAAGTCCATGTCCATCGTGTCATACGGTATGTGCTGGTTATATTGCGTGTGCAGGTGCAGCAAAGGCTTGCGCAGTATCTGCAAACCGTGTATCCACATCTTTGCGGGCGAGAATGTGTGCATCCAAGTGATTACTCCGACACACTTCTTGTCATTGTTTGCCGCAGCCATCACGTCGGCTACTTCATGCGTGTTGTTGGCTGTGCCTTTGTAAACCACCTTTATGGGCAGACGACCCGACTCGTTGAGACCGTCAACCATTTCCTTGGAATGTGCATCTACCTGCTTTACCGCATCTCCACCGTAGAGTAGCTGTGCGCCGGTTACGTACCAAATCTCGAAATTCTCAAATGCTTTAATCATAGTTGTAGTGTTTTTAGTTTAACGGTTACTTGTTTTCTTTCTTTTTCTGGCCGTAGTAGGCGTTGGGACCGTGCTTGCGGCTGAAGTGTTTCTCCACGAGAAGAGGGTTCATCGTGGTGTTTGGGTTGACCGAGAACGACACAAAGGCCATCTTGGCCACCTGTTCCATCACCACAGCGTTATACACTGCGTTGTCTGCATCCTTGCCCCAAGAGAACGGGCCGTGGTTTTTCACGAGCACACCGGGCGTGTGAACAGGGTTAATGCCGCCTTCCTTTATGCGCTTCACAATGACGTTGCCCGTCTCAAGCTCGTAGTCGCCGTTCACTTCAGCGGCGGTCATGTCGCCAGTGCAGGGTATTGAGTCGTGGAAATAGTCGGCGTGGGTGGTGCCGATGTTGGGTATGTCCTTGCCGGCTTGCGCCCAGGCTGTGGCATAGGTGGAGTGGGTATGTACAATGCCGCCTATTTCGGGGAAAGCCCTGTACAGTACGAGGTGTGTGGGTGTATCTGACGATGGGTTAAGCTCGCCTTCCACCACCTTACCCGTGTTCAAATCAACCACAACCATGTCGCTTGCCTTCATTGTGTCGTAGCTTACGCCCGACGGCTTTATCACTACCAGTCCGCGCTCGCGGTCTATGCCCGACACGTTGCCCCACGTGAATATCACAAGGTTGTGTTTCACAAGGTCAAGGTTGGCCTGAAACACTTTCTCTTTCAGTTCTTCAATATCAATCATGATAGTTGTTATAATTTAAAGTTAGAGTCGTTTTTATAGGTATTCTTGTTGAAACGGTACATGAACGCACCGCGCTTGGAGCTTTTCTTGTCTATCTGGTCTGTCTTCTCGATAAATTTCATCTCCTTTATGCGCTTGCGGAAGTTGCGCTTGTCAACCTCTTCACCGCAAATGGCTTCATATACGTGCTGCAACTGCGTGAGTGTGAACAGTTCGGGCAGCAGGTTGAAACTGATAGGTTCGCATGAAATCTTCTCCCGCATCATCTCCAACGCCTTGTAAATCATCTGTCTGTGGTCGGAATACAGGGGAGGTATGTCGTCCAAGGCAAACCATTTCAGTCCGTGATGCTCCATTAGCGACTTGTCATAGTCCTTTACGTTAATCATAGAGTAATAGACTATGGATATTACACGTTCGCCCGGGTCGCGGTCAACGTTGCCGAAAGCTCCGACCTGGCGCATGAAAAGGTCATTCAACCCGGTGAGTTCCGACAACAC
>CAVHML010000010.1:7493-24461 GCA_963636905.1 bacterium | reverse complement strand
CAGGTTGGCGAAGCTAACCAATTATGAATAAAGGGTACCATAAAGTTCTTCATGTACAGACTGGCAACCTTTTTCTTGTAACGATTTACCATAATGCCCGTTATCTGAAAAGAGGCTGTGCCTTAATGCAGCACAGCCTCTTTTGTGGATTTGATATATACTTTTAGTCGGTCAAATACGCTCCTTTTGGTTGGAATTTAATCGTTCTTTCAGGAGCAAACGCCCTGTATCAGAAGAAAAGGTAGCGGTTGTCAACAACGTTAGCCTTCAGATACAGTTCGTTCATGAAGCGGCTGGCAGCCTGAAGAGCCTGTTGCGACAGCTGAAGTTCCATGATTTTGTCATCGAACTTGGCTCCTGCCTTCGTATTCTTGGCTACCACTTGGAACATAAACGCTCCTCCGTTGCCCTTAACGACACGTGGGCAGAACTTGCCCTGCGGAGTTGCTGCCACAGCACCGCTAAGTGCCGGCTCGCTTGTGCCTGTTGCCTGAATGAAAGCAGGTGCGCTGAATGTGATTTGCTTGACATCTGTCACCTGTGCGCCCTTGCCTTTTGCTGCGGCAATGCTGTTGGCACCGGCGAGTTTGGCCTTGAGCATATCGAATTTCTTGTCCTTTATCACCTCGGCCTTTACCACATCCTTCACGTCATCGAGGTCACGGTAGCCTGCAGGGTGTACCTTTGTCATGGCCAGCACAAGCAGATGGTCGTTGCTACCGCACTCGTAGAGCGGCGAAACGTCACCGGCCTTTGCGTCAAAGATCCACTTCATAGCATCGCGTGTGCTGCGTATGCCCACCACATTGTGCTCTGAGTTGAACACATCCTTGCGCTCCAGCACCTTGAAACCGTACTTTCCTGCGTTCTTTTCCATCGATTCGACGCTCTGGTTCTCGCTTACAAACTGGCTAAACTTGTTGTATGCAGCGGAGTAAGTGGCCTTTGAGAAGTCTATGGTGTGCTTTACGACTGCGGCAACATACTTGTCAATCATTGCCTTGCGGCTGACTACCTGCAGAATGACGTTGCCTTGTGTGAACTGAATGTTCTTTGTTTCGCCTGCACCAAGGGTGTTCAGGGCTTCCAGATAGGCCTTTGTATCAGCGTCAACGGTCTGTGAACCTTCATACATTGCCGAAGTAAGCCACTGTTTTGTGCCTTCCTGACCGTATTTCTTGGCCAGAGCTTCGAAGTCAGCACCACCGTTGAGAGCCGTATATATGCTGTCGGCAGTCTTGCGGGCAGCTTCTACGGTTGCTCCGCCCACCTGTATCTGACGATATTCAATAGAGTCAGGCATCTGAGTCTTTGAAATCAGTTTCACAACATTGAGGGTGTTGTCAACAATGGTTTCAAATACGGATGATGTCTGTCCGACTGTCATGGAGTCAATCTTCGTGGCAATGTCGGAGGGGAATGCCTTTCTGGAAACGGGAAGTCCGGTATAGGACAGCTGCGACTGCGCCTTGCGGACAACTGTGGCCGGGTCGCTGCCGTTACGCAGGTTGTCCGAAGCCTCGGTCATGGTCTTTTGCAATGCCTTGCGGTCGGCATCTGAAGGCAGAACCTGGAAATCCACGTACTTTATGTCGCGGCTTTCCACATACTGCTTGAACATTTCCTTGTCCTCGTCATACTTCTTCTTGAGATCGCTCTCGCTAACTTCCACCTTGTTGTCGTTGATTGTCGAGTAGGCAATGGATGCGAGCTGGATGTCGCTCTCCGTGTTCTGACCCTCAAAGGCCATCTTTGCCGACACAGGGTTGGACAACAGGCAGTGCGAAAGCAGGTTCTGGTACTTCATAGCCAAGGTTTGCTGGCGCAAAGACTTCTCTATGAACTTCCAGTAGTCGTATATCTTCTTGTACTGCTCGGCCATCTGCGGGTTCTGGGCAGCGTTCATCTTCTTGTAATCGTCAAGAAACTTGGTGAGAATAGTTGCGTCGAAGCGTCCGGTCTGCTGGTTTACAAACGGAGTCTGCGCAAGCATCGGGCTGGTACCGGCTTTCAGGATGTTCTGAAGTTCGGTGTCTGTGACAGTAAGACCGAGCTTCTTTGCCTCGTTTTCCACCAAGACATTGTTGACATACGTTTCCCATACCATGTCTTTCACTTGGTTTAGCTCGTCGTCAGACAGGTTGTCACGTCCCTGAGTCATCTTGATAACCTCCTGATACTCATCGACGAGAGCCTGAAACTCCTGTACTGATATTTTCTTGCCTAACACTTCGCCTACCTGTTGGCGCCTTTCGTTGCTTGTAGCTTCACAAGAACGGAACAGCTCCTCGGCGATAAACGCAAAGAGAGCCAGACCGATAATTATTATCAGCGTTACTCCTCTCTTTCTAATTGATCCTAATGCTGCCATTACTTTGCTTTGTTTTTATTTTTATTATTGTTTTTCAGATTATGTATGCACGGTTTAGCCCACATTACTTTAGCGGACAAAATTACACAATTTACTGCAAACAGCGGCGTAATTGGCGAAAAAAAAGCATACAAGCGGGGTTTTAGCTTTTAGTTTCACCAACTTTCAGCTTCACCAACTCTATCTTTGTCATTGTCCGCTTTATGACTCTGAACTCATACTTGCCCACCTTCACCACCTCGTTCAGCTTGGGGAAGCTCTGGAACTCGTGCAGTATCAGTCCGCCTACGGTCATGTATTCGTCGCTTTCCGGCAGTTCGAGCGAGAACATATCGTTGACTTTCTCTATCTCAAGCCGTGCTGAAAGGATGTATTCCCCGTCGTCTGTGCGGCGTGCGACGTAGGTATTGCTGTCGTGTTCGTCCTCTATGTCACCGAAAATCTCCTCCACTATATCCTCCAAAGACACCAGTCCGCTGGTGCCGCCAAACTCATCGACGACCACACCGAGCGACTTCTTCTGCTGAAGGAACGTGTGCATGAGCTTGCTTGCGGCCATTGTCTCCGGCACATAGGGCATCGAGCGTATGCCGGACTTCCAGTCTTCGGGATTTTTGAACATCTCTGAGGAATGTATGTAGCCCACTATGTGGTCGATGTCGTCCTTATACACTATGATTTTGGAAAATCCGCTCTCTATAAACTTTGCCTTCAGCTCGTCCAACGTACAGTCGTCTATATCCACAGCCTCTATTTCCGTGCGCGGAACCATGCAGTCGCGCACCTTGGTTGTGGAGAAATCGAGTGCGTTATGGAAGATTTTCACCTCCTCGTCTATCTCGTTTTCGTCCTTTGCATTGTCGATACTGCTCTGCACAAGGTAGTCCAAGTCCACCTTGGTGAACCCGTTTGACTTCTCGTCTTTTTTCATTTTCACTCCGAACATGCGCAGCAGCATGCGCGAAAGCATCGTGGCAAAGCGCGAAATCGGATAGAGTATAACATAGCAGACGAACGCCGGCACAGCAAAAAAGGACAGCATGCCGTTCGGATTGCTCTTGAATATTGACTTTGGAAGGAACTCTCCCGTGAACAAAACCACCAATGTGGAGAGTAATGTGTCGGCCATTACTCGCTCCCCGTCGTTGAGCGAGTGGAATAAAGTGGCATCGAAAACCTGCGCAAACAGTATTCCGTAAATCACGAGCACCACGTTGTTGCCCACGAGCATGGTGCTTACGAAGTTGTTGGAGTTGCGGTAGAAGAATGCTATGGCACGCTGCGAGAGTCCGTTCTTGTCGCGTTCCATCTCGGCCAGCATACGGTTGCTTGACACGAAAGCCATCTCCATGCCTGAAAAGAAGGCCGAAAAGGCCATCGTTATCACTAATCCTATTATAAGTTCTGTCATGGTTTCGGGGTGGTTGGCAATGTTGCGTGGGGCGCAGCCTTGGTTCTTGGTGCCGGAACAGCGGTTGCCGTGTCGGTCGGAGTGCCTGTTGTGGACGGCGCAGGCGCATTGTTGTCCATGTCGGACTTGACGAACGAGCCGGCGGAGTTGCTCACTGTATAGCGTGTCATGCGCTCATCGCTGCGGAAATAAGTGCCTTCCAAGGTGCGTTCCGGGGTTACGAGGCGTGAAAACTTGTTGGAATAAAGTTCGTGAGTGATACCGTCCCAGTACAGTTCCTCACCGTTAAACACCATTCCATTGACGTTTTTGATGCGCACACGTCCCCTCAATTCCCACAGTTTCTTGGTGTCATAATACCAAGCTGTGTCGGCTTGAATGTAGGCTTGCACGTGGAATTTCTCGTCAAACTGCTCCAGAAAGATGCCTTTCTCAAACGTCCAGCGCGAGGGAATGCGCGTTTGGTTGACGTCCCAACGCTCGGTAACAATCTTGTACTTTATCACTCCCGAATCGGAAATGAGCGTGTTCACGCCGTAACTGGTCATCACGGAAACCGAATCCCTGTCGTGTATGGCTGGCGCAGTGTGCTCTTTGCCCTCTGTGCATGAGAACAGACACGCCACAATGCCCATCAGCACAGCGGCAACGGGCTTCATGCTCCTGCCGCATGACCATGTTTCCAAAGCCGGGTCGTCCAATTTCCTTGCTTTTATTCCACTTTCCATTTCATAAACCATCGCTCGTTGAATGTCAGACCGATGTTTATGCGAAACGTATTCTCCGTTATCAGACCCGTAGCCGAGCCGTGTGTCCACTGTGCGCTGACGTTCAGCAGCGAGCGGTTGTTCCATCCGTTGGTCACGGGTATGCCGAATCCGGCCGTCACCCCGTACTCTTTCGGGCCGTCAACGCCGTTTACCTTTATATAAGGTGTGCTGTATGACGCTCCTATGCGGTACTGTATGCGGTTGAAGAACTTGCGGCTGTTGGCGTCGGGCATCCACTGCGCACCCACAGCCACCTTGTGCCTGTCGCTCAACAGGCCGCTGCGCAAGACGTATTCGCCGGTGCTGTTGTCCGCAACGGGATAATCCACGTTGCCCCAAGCCTGCATCGAGTAGTCGGCACCCACGGTCAACGATGCGCCGTGTTGCCAGGTTAGTCCCACTCCAAACGAATTGGGGAGGTGCAGACCGTCACTGACAGTCTTTGTTGATGATGTGGTTACGGACGTTTGGGAGTTGTTTATCGCAGTGACAAGCTGCGGGTCTGTGTTTAAGCTGTGCCCCAGACCGAACACTGCACCAGCGGTCAGTACATCGTTCTTGCCCATTGCGTGTACCCATTGCGCACCGAGGTCGAGCTTATAGTTTCTTACGGTGGCACTGTATGTACGGGTCATGGTGTTTGCATAGGAGTCGCTGATTGACACGGCAACCTTCCGCTCATACGAACCCCACAGGTAAGACAGGTTGGCTCCCACGGAAAGTCCCTTGAACACACGCCATCCCACTCCGAGAAGAGCCTGATGGATGCCTCCTGAACCGCTGTATGTTTCGGTTGCAGTGAGCGATGAGCTGCCCACAGCGGGCGCATTGGAATAGCTATAGCCTATGTTTGTGTATGGCAACAGGCCGACAGCCACGCCGACGGAGGGCATAATCCTGAACGCAGCCGTGGCATATTCAAAATCTGCATTGTAGGCATTCTTCTTCGCACTCCCCTCCTTGAAGCTCGTTATCTGGCCTGAAAGCCCGATGTCAAAGAGCATTGTCAGCGAGTCAACGGCCGAATATGAGGCCGGATTGAGCGTGTTCACGACACCGTTGGAGCGCAGTCCTATGCCTATGCCGCCCATTCCGCGGCTCATGCCCTGCGACTGGTCGGAAAGAACACCCAGTCCATACTGGCTGTACGGTGAGTTTGTGCCGCTTTGAGCCGACACCTGCAAGGCCGAAACCATCAGAACGCCGGAAAAAAGCGCTCTTTTCACTATCTTTTGACAGTCCATTCTTATAATACAATAGTACCCCACAGCCACCTGTGACGGCGTATTGCGGGTTGGCAAAGGTACGAATAAATATCTGCACGGCAAAGCCAACGCCCCGCTACCTGTACATTTTTTGTTTTTTTAGGGCGGTTCTCACTCTAAAATGTGCGGACAAGGAGCTTGGAACCCTAAGGGTTGCGGCCTTGCACCAAGGGGAAAGCGGGGACGCTTTGCCCGCTCCATTATGACACGGACTGCGTTTGTTATACAACAGGGCAAAGGCCATGGCATAAAAATGCCGCTCCCAAACGATCGGGAGCGGCATTTGTTTCCCAAGCGGCAAGACTTTCGCCTAACATCTCCAGAACCTTGAGGTAATATCCGTGAAGTTGTCGCCCGAAGCCCGTTTGTACAGGCGCTGGTTGGTGGTCTTTTCCTTCAGACAACCGAGGTGTTTGATGTATGGCCCTACCTTTATATAGTCGAAAACTGCCTTGTTGATTGTTGAAGAAATACGGCTTCTGCCGCTGTACCATGCCACTTTCAGTCCCGAATGGCCTTGGCGCAGATACCGCGCAAGCGTTTCTATGTATTTGGGGTCGGAGTCGCCGCCCATAAAGCAGACACACGTGACCTCCCCGCCGTAGTCTTCGATGAGTTTGTCGAGAGCCAACGGTGTCAAGGGGGTGCCCGTGTCACTCCAAAGATACTGGCTGTGGCAGCCAGGACACCGGCAGGGACAGTTGGAAAGGTTGATTGCCAACGTTACCTCGTCGGGTATTTCCTGGAAAACCACGGCTGTATTTACATATTTCTGCATGCTATTCGGGTCTGTGCTCTGCGTAATAGAACCTGCGTCCGGCCTCTTTCTGACGTGCTTCCGAGAAGTTGCTCACACGTTTCAAATAACCTATGATGCGTGTCATGTAGTCCACGTTCTTTGAATGGCAGTGCGGACACTCCTTAAGGTAGCGTTTGTCAATGTGGCCGCACTCGTTGCATATCGTATTCGGTATGTTGAACGTGAAGTAGTTGCACCCTTCTTTCGCCGCAACGCGCAGCAGCTGGCGGTATTGTGCCTTTGAAAGGTGCTCCTCAAGGTTCATGTGCAGAGCAGAGCCGCCAGTCAGGTGCTGTATGTAGGGTGCTCCGTGCAGCTTGAACTTGTCTATGATGTTCAGTGAGTCGTCCTCTACTACATAGAAATAGCTGTTGTAGCAGTCGCGTGGCACGAAATATCCGTCCTCCTTGTCCCACTTGGCATGCTTTACACCAACGTTTTCCGCTGGAATCATCTCGCAGTTGAACAGCACTTCCTTGGTTCTGTACTCCTTGTTCTTCTTTTCAACAAGTCCAAGCACCTCTTGCACGAACTTGAGGTAGTCGGGATTGTCGTTAATCTTAAGCCCCATGAACTCGGCTGCCTCAACCAGACCGTTCACTCCGATGGTCAGATACTGCCGTGCGATGTTTATATACCCGGCATCGAACAGTGGAAGCATACCATTGTGCAGCAGTTCCTTCAAATTCTCGTTGTAGGCCAACTGCACCTTGTGGCACAGGTCTATTATGTCGGTGAGAAACTCCTTGTAATCCAGTTTGTTGTTGACAGCATACTGCACGCAGCGGTTGATATTCACGGTCAATACGCTCTTTGAACCGGTCGATACGCCACCGGCACCAAGCGTGTAGCTGAAACCGTTGTCCTGTATTTCATTGCGCAAACGGCAACAGCTTGACAGGGAGTCGGCGTTGTCGCTCATGTAAGTGAAGAACGAGTGACCCTCCGAGTACATTTCCGCTGTGAAATCGCCCCAATCCTTGTCTATAACGTCGCCGTCCTTGCTCAACAGTGCCATGGTCTCCACCGGGAACGTAAGCACAGTCTTCGTGCGCTCCTTGTTGAACCACTTCATGAAGCGCTTTTGCAGCCACGAAAGGCTCTCCCAGTCGGGCTGGCTGCCGTCGGGGAAGTAGAAGTTGCCGAAGAGGCTCTCGAAATAAGGTTTGTCATAATAGGATATGTTCCAGAACACGGCCTGATAGTTGCGCGCTCCCGTCGGCTGGTTGATGGAATAGACAATCTGTTCAAAGCAGTCAGTGACCATTTTGTCTATAGTGCGCTGCTTGAGTGAAAGGTCCACGACCTTGTCCGCTTCCTTATAATAGTCTTTCCCGTACTCCAGGCCGATGAAGTAGTTGAGATACATCAGAAACTCCGGCGTTGCGCAGGCACCGCTCAGCATGCTCGACACCATAAACACCATGTTTACGAAACCGCCGCAAAAGGACTTGAGGTTGGTCGGTGCAGTTGAGTTGCCTCCGATGGACACTGTTCCGCCTATGAGCCACGGATACATCGTGATGGAGGCGCAGTAGTTGGCCAGACTCGTCTCGTCGTTCTTGTAAATGAAGTGGCGGTTGAGCATGTCGATATACTTGTCGGCCAATTCCTTGCCATACATCTTCTTTATACGGTCGGTAAGCAGACGGCGGTTGAGGCGTATGAAGTTCGACTTGGGCAGTTCGCCGATGAGGGTGGCTATGTTCTTGTGCTCCACGTTGGCGTTTGCGTCATATTTCGAACCTGTTGCCGCATTGGCGGCCTGACAATAGTCGGAAAGGAAGCGCAGCTTCTCCATCGTTTCGCGGTCTTCCGTGTGCTTCTGGCGGTAGAGCATAAACGATTTGGCCACCTTATAGTAGTCCTCTTTCATCAGTGCCACCTCCACCTGGTTCTGTATGTCCTCCACTTTGATGCCTTCGTGTATGTCAAGGTGGCTGAGTATTTTGGACAGACAGCCGAGGTCCACCGGCTCGTTAACCGACTCGAATGCCTTGATTATGGCATTCATGATTTTGTCAAGCGAGAAACGGTCTGTCGTACCGTCTCTTTTCGTGATTGAAAAGCTCTTCATTTCCATCGTTTCTTTTCCTTTTTGGAAAACTTTTCCGTTCTTCCGTCCGCAAAAGTTTCCCGTTTTAGCAAACTTGAGGTTTGGGTTTTTATTATTTCTTTCCTGTTTTTGTTCACTTGGAACGACTGCAAAGATACAATAAAACCCGATACGGAGCATCGGATTTTATCGGTTAAATTTAGCGGAAAGATAAGTTTTTCCTAAAGCTTTACAGTGGAAATATCCACCAAACCGTTTACTATTGCGTAAATGGTCAGCCCCGCAGAACTGTGTATCTGCAATTTACGTGCAATGTTGCGGCGGTGTGTGATGACAGTGTTTATGGATATGAACAAATGGTTGGCTATTTCCTTGTTCGACATGCCCTGCACAAGAGCCACAATGACATCCTTTTCCCTGTCGGAAAGAGCGTCTCCACCGTCCTGTCCGTTCTTGAACACCATGGTGGTTATGTTTTTTGTTACGGCATCCTGCCTTGAGCGTTGCTCCAGACGGCGGATTGCCGGAACGAATATCTTGTCTTCCACCTGCGTGTGCAGCCTTAGCCACTCCTCGTGGTTGTATATACCGTAGAGCGTGGAGGTCAGTTTGTTGTTGGTGCGCCGGTCTCCGGGTATATACTTTATTATTACGTTCTTCAGCTCGGTCAGTTTCTTGTCTGTCTGGTAGTGGTGCTTCGAGAAAGTCTCAATGTCGTAGTCGCCTGCCACCCTCCCCTCCAACAGAGCCTCCACGTATGGAAACAGCGACTTTTCCTCATACATCATGTGCTTCTTTATGTCGCGCGAGTATTCGTCGTAGAATTTGAGTATAAGTCCGCCCAACCCCTCCGACTCGTTGACCGTTTCTTCCAGCTGTCGGCGTATCATGGGCAGCTGGAAGTCGAGGTAATACACGTGGCTTGCCTCCAGATAGTGCATAAGTGTGGGCACTGACAGCTGCGTGTCATCGTCAAAATCCGAGAAACCGTTGATTGTGAAGTTGACAACGGTCAGGAAAGTGTATGTGTCCACGCCGTTGTCCTGGCAAATCTCCCTCACTGTCTTGTCGCCAAAGCCGAAGTTGATGCCGAAACAGCCGAGCGACTGCAACACGTTGTAGTTGTCCTTGATGATGGAAATCATCTTGTCGTCGGCCTCATACATCTTTTGAGTCTTCATACTCTACCTATTTATTATTACTGAATGCAAAGTTACTCAATATGTTCGGTTTCAACAATAACCAAATATGGGTATTTGGGAGACGCACAGCAACTGTTTCGCAACCGCCACCTGCCGCTGCAAAAGCCGCAAGGCACGGGGCTGGGCACACTACCCTACCCGCTTGCAATAGCCAAACGGTACGTTTACGACTCGTAGATGCCGTGTTTACGACCCGTAAACAGGCCGTTTACAAAAATGAACCCGGCCACTTGCTATGCGCAAACGGTCGGGTTACTAAAACGGAGGGGCTGTTGGGGATGCTTCAGGTCACAGTTTGTCGCACTCGTCGAGCCAGATTGCGGACGACGAATCGCTCGCCATGCGCCAGTCACCGCGCGGACTGAGGCACACACTGCCCACCTTGGGGCCGTCGGGAAGGCACGACCGCTTGAACTGTTGGGCGAAAAAGCGGCGGAAAAAGGTGCGCAGCCAGTGCTTGATAACGTCACTTCCGTAGGCTGCCACGCCGGGATGGCTGCCGTCAAAGGCACGTTTGGCCATGGCAAATATCTTGGACGGACGGAATCCGAAGCGCAGATAGTGGTAGAGAAAGAAGTCGTGGAGTTCGTAAGGGCCTACCAAATCTTCGGTCTTCTGGCTTATTTCGCCGTTTTCATCGGCCGGTATGAGTTCGGGACTGATTGGGGTGTCGATTATGTCAAGCAGGGTTTTGCGCGATGTCTCGTCCGCTTCGGCCACGGCAATGTAGTTGACGAGGTGACGGATGAGCGTCTTCGGCACCCCGGCATTGACCCCATACATCGACATGTGGTCGCCATTGTAGGTAGCCCAGCCCAAGGCAAGTTCGCTAAGGTCGCCTGTGCCGATGACAAGTCCGCCCACCTTGTTGGCGTAGTCCATGAGTATCTGTGTGCGTTCGCGCGCCTGACCGTTTTCGTAGGTAACGTCGTGAACGTCAAGACTATGGTCAATGTCCTTGAAATGCTGCGTCACGCCGGGCACAATGCTTATCTCGCACACAGTAACTCCAAGCGACTCCATCAGCGAAAGGGCGTTGTCGTGGGTGCGTCCTGTGGTTCCGAAGCCCGGCATGGTTATGCCTACGATGCCCGTGCGGTCGAGTTTCAGTTTGTCGAAGGCGCGGACTGCTACCAAAAGAGCCAGCGTTGAGTCGAGTCCGCCGCTTATTCCCACAACGGCCTTGGCGGCTTTGGTGTGATCCAGGCGTTTGGCCAGTCCCATTGTCTGTATGTCCAGTATCTCCTGACAGCCCGACTTCATGTCCTTGGATTTGGGGATAAAGGGCAGCGGGTCTATGTCACGCATGAGTTCAAAGGGGCGGTTTCCCACAGCAAACGCCTCCACAGTGCGTGCCGAAGCGCCGGTCTGCGAACAGACAAAGGTGGTGTTGGCGCGCCGTTCCGCCCTCAACAGCTCCACATCAAGCTGGGCTGTCTCCAGTTTCGGGTCGAGACTGAACCGCTCACTCTCGCACATAAGCCTTCCATTCTCATGGATTATGGCATTTCCCCCATACACTACGTCCTGCGTACTCTCGCCGTAGCCGCAGCCGGAATAGACGTAACCACACATAAGGCGCGCACTCTGCTGGGCAAGAAGCCCCTTCAGGTAAGCGTGCTTGCCCGTAAGCTCGTCGCTGGCCGACAGGTTGAAGATGATTTCCGCCCCGGTCAGTGCAAGATTGCAGCTTGGCGGTACCGGCGACCACACGTCTTCGCATATCTCAATGCCGAAGCCAACGCCGTCAGCTGTCAGGAAAACCTGCGGTTCTGCCGTGACCACGACCTTTTCCCCGCCGAGTGTGACTTGGGTGTCGCGCAGTTCAAGGGAGGAAGCGAACCACCGCTTCTCGTAAAACTCGCCATAATTGGGAAGGAACTTCTTGGGTACGACACCGAGCACATGGCCTTTCTGAACCACGACGGCACAGTTGAGCAGCACTCCCCCGGCCTCTACCGGCATGCCGACGATGGAGATGATGTTGCTGTTGCGGCTGTATTCCACGAGAGAGTCCAAGGCTTCCTTGGCTCTGTCGAGCAACAGACGACTGCGGAAGAGGTCCTGGCAGGTGTAACCCGTAAGGCCAAGTTCCGGGAAGCACACTATTTCCACTCCCCTACTCTCTGCCTGCGCTATCAGACGCTCCGTTTCACTGAGGTTAAAGTCCACGTCGGCCACCTTTACTCGTGGCACAGCCGCCGCCACATTGATAAATCCGTGCTTCATGTCCTGTGTTATTTTATCGTTACTTGGGTAGCTCCATAGCCGTACTCGCGGAAAGAGGCATCCTGAAAGGTGTAGCTTTTGTAGCGATAGCGCAGCTCGTCGGTCAGCGCACGCCGCAGTACGCCCTCGCCCTTGCCGTGTATGAACACTATCTTCTGGCCTTTCTTCTTCTCATACTGCTTGAGCGTCTTGCGGAAGGTGTCCATCTGGTAGTTGAGAATGTCGCCCGGAGACATCCCGGCGGTGGTGTCGAGCAGTTCCGAAGCGTGGAGGTCTATCACCACGGGGGCGTTCCTGTCGTCATGTCTGCCGTCGTGCTTGGGCGCAACCGGCTTCGGGGCATCGGCGGTAGCCTTGCCGAGCAGTTCTTTCTTGAGCTTTTCCGGGTCGATAGCCAGCGTTCTCGCCGGCCTGTCTCCCTCGATTACGGGATAGAGCAGTGCAGGTTGCTCGAAGAAATCGGTGTCAACAAAGGTGTGGAGCTTGTAGAACTTGACCGTATCTATGCGCATCTGCACATCGACAACGGGCTTTGCGATGAAGGGTTTGCCGCGTTTGTAGGCCAGCAGCTGTACACATACGCGCTCCAAGGCGTTCAGATCCTCGCGCCCGAACTCCTCTATAAACAGCTTGGTGTTAGGCTCTACCTCTGCCGTAGAGCGCAGTTGCCAGCCGGAACCCTCGCCAGCAAGGTATGTAAAGCGCACATAATAGTTGCTGTCGTTGACGAGATATGATTCAAAACGTGTCGAGGTAAGTTCCTTAACATCCACGGGCACGAATGCCAGATAGACGTTCAGCACATTGCCGCCACGGCGTTCCTCCACGGGAGCCTTGAACGTTACGGGCTTGTCTGCCGGCTCTGTTTCCTCCTCCACTGGGGTTACGGGCTTTTTCCTGCCCTCTACTATGCGCCCGGTGCTGTAGTCGTCACCGTCAATGACCACCACATCGGTGACAGGAGTCGGTATCTGAAATCCGTCGCCGTCCTCTACGAGCACTATGTCCTTGCCTTGGAAACCGGCAACCGTGCCTCCGCCGACCTCACTGAGGAAGCGGACCTTATCACCTATCTTCATTTCTGTGTCTTTTTGTCGTTATTGTTGTTGCAATATGGGAATTTTCGCCCCGGAACCAGCGGCTTGCAGCCATGCCGGAGTCGGGTTACGGTATGAGCAACGAGCTGTCGCCGTAGCTCAAGAACCTGAAGTCGTGAGTCAGGGCATAGTCGTAGATGCTGCGCCATCGGCCTTTTACGAATGCGCTCACGAGCAACAGCAGGGTGCTTTGAGGCTGATGGAAGTTGGTGACAAGCATCTTCACTATCTTGTAGTCATAGCCCGGAGCTATTATTATCTGCGTACTTGAATGGAGTGTGGTTAGGTTGTTGCGGTCAAGATAGGCTATCACCTCCTTTATGGCATCGACTGCCGACAGCGAAGACTCGGTTTCATACGGTTCCCACTGGTCTATGTGGAGCTGTTCCTCCGACAAATCGGGGTTCTTGGCCAGCCTTAGCCCCATGTAATAGAGGCTTTCGATTGTCCTGACGCTCGTTGTGCCCACACAGACGGCGCATCCGCCGTGCTCAACCAGCTTTTCGAGAGTTGAGCGGTGAACACTTATATACTCGGTGTGCATCTCGTGACCCTCGATAGTTTCGCTCTTCACCGGCTTGAATGTGCCTGCCCCCACATGAAGGGTCAGCTCTTCGCGGTCAATACCAGCCCGTTTAAGGGACTCAAGTACGGCATTTGTGAAGTGCAGTCCGGCTGTTGGAGCGGCAACACTGCCCTTTATCTTGGAATAAACCGTCTGGTAAGTGGTCTTGTCGCTGTCCTGTGCTTCACGGTTAAGGTATGGTGGTATGGGCAACTCCCCCACAGCATCGATGATTTCGGCAAAGGAAACCTTGCTGTTGTCCCACTCAAAGTCTATCCGATGGCTTGTATGGCTCTCGCCTCCGTACCGTGCAGTGAACGTAAATGTGCTCCCTCCGACGGTTATCTCCTGCTTCAGAGGTTCGCCCTTCCACTTTTTGAGATTGCCCACAAGGCAAAGCCACGAGCAAGAACCGGTGGTTTGGAACATCTGTTCGTAGTCGGCAGGGAGCACAGGTTCAAGGAGAAATATCTCAATGAGTGCGCCTGTCTCCTTGCGGAAATGCATTCTGGCCTGTATCACCTTGGTGTTGTTGAACACCATCAACGCCCCCGACGGGAGGTATTGTGGCAGGTTGTAGAAAACATCTTCACTTATTTCGCCATGCCGATAGACCAATAGCTTGGAGTGGTCGCGCTCCTTGATGGGGAACTTGGCTATGCGGTCGTCAGACAACGGATAGTCGAAGTCGCTTATATGTATGTCTTTGGTGTTCATAATCCATGCTTGATAGTACGTCAGGCCACGACACACGCCTTGGCAAAGACGTAGATGAGGGTGAAAGACATGACGTTAAGTATGATGTCGATGTCGGTATGGCTATATCCTGTGGACGTGTATTGTGTGGAAACGTATCTCTTACGCTCTCCGCATTTGCGACTTATCCAGCGGCAAAGCCACGCCATGAACACGCCGACGATGCCTCCCCACAGCAAACCGCAAAGGATGTCGCCAGGGAAGTGTACGCCAAGATACATGCGAGTCCAGCAGTTGACCAATGACCAGGACAACAGAAGAACGGTAAGCCGTCCGCTACGCATCACAAGGCTGAAGAATACGGCAAGGCTGAAGGTGTTTGCCGCATGTGCGGAGAAGAATCCGTACTTGCCGCCACGGTATCCGTTGACCACATCCACCAACATTCCTATCTCCGGGTCGTGGGTAGGCCGCCATCGGGCAACCATCGGCTTGACGAGAGTGTCGTCAACAGTACCGGCCAAGAGCACACATCCCACAGCACAGGCAATGACAGTCAGTATCTGTCGCACGTTGTCGTTGTTGTTTATCACCACATACAGCAAAACCAGATACAGGGGTATCCACGTTGAAGCGGTTGTCAAAACAGAGGCAAGGCCGTCCACAAAAAGCGAATTGCTGCCATTAAGTGCCAGCAACAGGCTCTTGTCCAAATGTATCAATGCTTCCCAATCCATGTTTCAATGTCTTTTGTTAGTAACAATAGCGCGTGGATAGTCTCAATCAAATGACTTCCATGCCCGAAGTCTCCATCCAACCCTCCCTGCCGTCGGCAAGCCGCACCTTTTTCCAGCCCTTCATGCTGCCGTCGGTGATGTCTATACGGGTGCCCTCGTGCAGGATAAACAGTTCAGTACCGCCCTTTGACGGAGTGCTTCTCACCGCCACAGACGACGAAACCACTATCGCTCCATTGCGGTTCTCAAGAAAATGGCGTTGCTGAAAGGCAAACAGATTGGCGAGAACAAAGAGCACGAGCATGGCGAAACCGCCAAAGAAGCCCACCTTGCGCAACCATATACGTGAAGCAAACAGATAGAGCAGGGCCAGAACAATGGCGACTGCAAGCGACCAAAGGGCGATATGACCCCAGCCGTCAACGCTTGCCATATTGACCACGGCATGATACCACGACACGAAGAACATCTCCGTCTCAGGCGTAATCTTGTCTATCGTCTTTGTGCGGGCGAACTGCAGATTAAATCTGATGTCGTTGTCGGCAGGAGAAAGCAGTCGGGCGCGCTCATAGTTTATTATGGCGTGCGTAACGTTGCCGGTACGATAGTAGGAGTTGCCGAGATTGTAATACAGGGCGGCACTCTCTCCGCCCTCAAGCAACTCCTCGTAGTCCTTGATGGCCTGAGTGTAGTTCTCACGAGCATAGGCGCTGTCGGCATTGGCCTTGGTTATGGCTTGCGAGTCGGTGGGAACGGAAGCCAAGGCGAGCAGAAATGCTATAAACAAGGTGGCCTTGGAGCCTTTGACAGTACGCTTGTGATGTTTCATAGTGTCTTCTATCTTTGTTATGGCATCCATTGCCGTCTCAAAAGTCTTGCTCATGTTTCCCTTAACGTCGCCCGGAGCATACCGCTCGTACTCACATTCGTCAAGCGCATCGATGAACCGCGCTATGACAACCATGTCCACACCACGGTCAGACAGGCATTGCTCGATGTTTTCGCGTGAGAGATTTTCCACCGGGATATTAAGTTTGTCGCCCACATAGCCCCACAAAGCACGTAGAACTTCATCATAGAAAGCTCCCGACTGGCCTGCAAGCATGAGTTTCTTGGCCTTGCGCAAGCGTTTTGTGGCCACGCTATTGGCCTTTTTGCCACGTTGCTTGACCAAATCGGCATTGTCCAAGGCACGGCGGCGGAACACTATGAACAGCGAAACGAATACTGCAAGCAGTCCGGCCAACCATATCCAGTAGGAAAGCGAACCGAAGAAGAAGTCGTTGCGGTTGTGAAGCGTGGTGTCGCCCAGCTTGATATAGCGTATATCCTTGGCTATCTGCTCCACATCCGACTGTCCTGTATAGTCTGACACGGTCGATTTGCCAGAGCCTTTGTCCACGTTAAGGGCTATACTCTGGGTGCGTATGGTACGATAGGCATTGCGTCCGGTATCGTAAAAGGTGAACTCGATGGGCGGAATCTCGTATTTCCCTGGATGTCGGGGCACGGCCATGATGTCGTAAATCATGTTTCCCTCTACGCCATTGGCCGTAAGTTTGGTCTTGTCGGTAATCTTCGCGCTATATTTGTCGAAGTCCTTGGGGAAGTTGACGGCGGGTTCCTTTATCAGTTTCAGGTTTCCACGACCGCTAACCACCACCCGCAGATTTATCGGGTCGTTGGCTTTCACGCTCGACTTGTCGGTTTGTGCGGAAATACTGAACTGTCCGACTCCGCCAGAAAAGCCTGTTGGCCGTGCAGGAAGCG
>CAVHML010000010.1:0-6569 GCA_963636905.1 bacterium | reverse complement strand
TTGAACCGTTACCAATTTTTCTGCAACTTGCGGGAATTGGGCTGCTGCATGGCTTTCTTCATGCGCTCCTGAGTGTTCTTTTCCTGTTGAACAGCCGCATTGAGCAACTGCTCCGCATTGTCTTTGCTCATTTTGTCCTTGTTTTCCTGCTTCTGCTTGTTCTGTTTCTGCTGCTTGTCCTGCTGCTTTTGGTCTTTGTTGTCCTTGTTCTGGTCCTTTTTGTCCTGCTTTTGCTGCTGCTTGTTCTTGTCTTGGTTGTCCTGACGCTTCTGCTGGCGTTTGCAAAGAGCCAGATTGTAGCGCGCCTCATCATCGTTTGGAGTCAGTCTGAGAGCCTCCTTGTAAGCCTCGATGGCCTCGGAGTACATCTTATGGCTCTGGCAAACCACACCAATATTGTGGTATGACATGGCCCGACGCTTGGGATTGGTTTCCAATTTGGCCGCCTGTTCATACTGTTGTACGGCAGCTGAGTCCTTTTTCTGGGCGAACAAAGCGTTGCCAAGGTTGAATACAGCCTGCGGATTGCGCGGGTTTTTCTCCACTGCTTTCCTGTATGCCACCTCCGCATTGGCATAATCGCCGGTGCGGAAAGCCTTGTTGCCGTCCCTGACATACTGCCTGTCG
The DNA here is from genome assembly GCA_963636905.1 of bacterium. Lineage (GTDB taxonomy): Bacteria > Bacteroidota > Bacteroidia > Bacteroidales > Bacteroidaceae > Prevotella. Next base: position 5,942 of record CAVHML010000010.1, on the reverse strand, counting down.
GTCTGTGCAAAGGCCGTTGACGACAGCAAAACGAGTACAGCCACGGTCATCACACGTTTCTTTCGGGAGAAGAGACTGACGTTCTTGAACAACGGACTGCGACATTCAAGCAGACATACCTCCACTATGAGCAACAGCAAAGCGATTATTCCAAAGGCCTGAAACTGCTCGTCGTAGTCGCTATAGATTACCGTATCCATCTCTTTCTGCGACAGTTTTGCAAGCTCGGAGTTGAGTTGTTCCTGCGCATTGCTGCTGTTTTCAACATGTATGTAAGCTCCTCCGCCAGCCTCAGCCACCTGTTTGCACATATCCTCGTTGAGGACAGACATCACGGTATTGCCGCTATTGTCCTTCATATAGCCCCCCTGGCCGTCGGGAACGGGTGCTCCATCAGGCGAACCTATGCCGAGCACGAACACCCTCATGCCGAGTTTCTTTGCCTTTTGAGCCGCTTCCACCGCACCGCCTTCATGGTCTTCACCGTCTGTTATGACTATTATGGCCTTGCCGATGCCCTCCTGACTGGTGAAACTGTGTGTTGCCATATCTATGGCACGGGCTATATCGGTGCCCTGGGTGGCTATCATCGAGGGCGAAATGTCGCTAAGGAACATCTTGGCCGACACATAATCGCTCGTTATGGGCAACTGAACGAAAGCGTCACCAGCAAAGACAATGAGTGCAATCTTGTCGTCTGTAAACTTGTCGATAAGGTTTTCCATCATCATCTTGGCTCTGTCCAGACGGTTGGGAGTAATGTCTTCGGCCTTCATCGAGTTACTTACATCCAAGGCTATAACCGTTTCTATGCCAACCCGTTTCTCGTTGCTTATGCGAGTGCCCATCTGCGGACGGGCAACCATCATTATGAGCACGGCCAATGCCGCTTCGAGCAACCAGAACTTGATTTCAGGCCGCCACCGCGACACGTCGGGCATGAGCGAGGCCAACAGTTTCGGGTCGCCAAAACGCCTCAGCTTGCGTCTGCGCCCATGTATCATTATGAGGCGCAGCAGAGCCAATACCGGTATTACGGCAAGTAAATATAGATATTCTGGTGATTCAAATCTGAACATGATACACTTTCTTTAAGGTATTCTCCTAAACACCGTTATGCGAAGCAGCACTTCGAGCAGCAGAAGCACGGCCGCAGCAAGGGCAAACGGCTGGTATGCGTCATATCGCTTGCTGAAACGCGTGACGTTGAGCTTCGACTTTTCCAGCCGGTCTATCTCCTTGTATATGTTGTGAAGCTCTTTTGTGTTGGTGGCGCGATAGAAATCGCCCTCGGTGGCTTCCGCTATACTGCTCAAAGTCTTGGTGTCTATCTCCACCGGCATGTTGACATACTGCACTCCACCGGCCACAGGCATCGGGTAAGGAGCCACCTTGTTGGTGCCCACGCCGATGGTATAGACGCGGATGCCCAAGCTACGGGCTATCTCTGCCGAGGTCATGGGCGACAAGTCACCCATATTGTTGCTTCCGTCGGTAAGCAGAATGACCACTTTGCTCTTTGCCTTGGAGTTCTTTAGCCGGCTTACGGCATTGGCGAGCCCCATTCCTATGGCCGTACCGTCCTGTATCAGTCCACGGGCGGCAATATCCGTGCGCACACCCTGCAACAAACTGAGCAGAGAGGAGTGGTCTGTGGTCATGGGGCATTGGGTGAAAGCCTCTCCGGCAAAGATTGTCAGTCCTATATTGTCGTTAGGCCGTCCGGAAATAAACTCCGCAGCCACCTGTTTGGCCGCCTCTATACGGTTGGGCTTGAGGTCTTCGGCCAGCATAGACGTGGACACGTCCATGGCCAGCATTATGTCGATGCCCTCAACCGACTTGTTGCTCCACGAATTGCTTGTTTGGGGGCGTGCCAAGGCTATCACCAGAAAGCAGAAAGCGGCTACACGCAATATCGGTTGCAGCGGCATGAGGCGCACTTTCCAGCTCTTTGGAGCATAGCGGAAGGCGAATGTGTCGCCCATGCGCATGGTTGGCTCGCTCTTTTTCCTGTACATCACATACCATAACAGATATGGTATGATGAGCAGAAGCAGGAAGAAATATTCTTTATTGGCAAATTCCATATAGCTTATTCCTCCCCTTTATTGTAACAGTTGATAAGTTTCATAAACCACATACACCAGCAAGCCCAGACAAACCACAGCCGAAACGGCAATGACTGCCACAAGTGTGCGCCGGCTCTTTACGGTACGCTTCTCTTCTTCGGTGAGTTTCGGGCGCTGCACCTGTTCCACAGGCGGAGTGTCGAGCTTGGTTGAGTTGATGAAGTCGATGGCCGACACGAGGTTCATGTCGTTCTCGTTGATGAGAGCCGAGAACTTGGCAAACTTCACGAGGTCGGCTGTACGGAAAAGTGTGGTCAGTTCGTCAATGGCTTTTGCATCGCCGGTGTGCGTCAGCCTGTCTATTATCTCCGTGGAAGTCATCTCCATGGCGTTGAAGCCGTAGCGTTCCTCTATATACTTGCGCAGAGTGTCGGTCAGCTTGGTGTAGTATTCCTTCTGGTTCTCGGAACTTACCATGCGGTCGGCCTTTATCTGCTCAATCTCTTTCATGGCCTTTTGGTGTGGCAACAGGCGGCGCACCATCTTGAGCTTTGGAGTTACTACCGGCTTGCCTTGCTTCAGACGTATATAAAGGTAGCATGCCACAACGAAGAGCACCACCATCAGCACCGAAGCCCAAAACAATGGTGCCCATTCTGCCCACTCAAAGGGATTGTCCTGCACGTCTTTCGGACCGAAGAACTTGTCCACTTGTGTTGTATCTACCTCCACTTCAATCACTTTCAGCGCAAGGCTCTTGCTTTTATACTGCTTGCCACCCACCTTTACGGTAAATGGAGGAAGGTAATACAGCTTTCCGTCAAACGAGGTCAGGGTGTATCGGCGCTGGCTGACGGCCATGCCGTTGTCAACTGGCTTGGAGCCAAGGTCGGCAACGTCCACTATCTCCACCCCGGGAGTCAGTATCTGCCTCGGTTTCAGTTGTTGGAACACCACGGTCTGCTGCTCCGGAGCCGTAGCCTTTACGGTCACGTGTACCTGCTGGCCTATCAGCATCTCTATCGAGTCGATTGTGGCCTCGACAGTAACCTGTGCCGACAGACTCAAAGCCCCGACAATGAGGAGCAATATGGTGGTCAATGACTTTTTCATCTTCATCTTTCTTTTATGTGTCGCCACATTTCCTGTTCCAGTCGGCAAGCTGCATCAGCTGCGTTGGCGGAAGAGCGACATCAACTGGCTGACGAAATCGCCGTCGGTGGCCACGGAAACGTTGTCAACATTACTCTTGCTGAACGTTTCGTGCAACTGCGACTGGCGCATGAGCCAATACTTGTGGTAGGAGTTGCGGAGCTTGCGCGAGCCGGTGTCAACATACTGCTCATAACCTGTCTCGGCATCCACTATCTTCATCAGCCCTACATCGGGCAACTCGCTTGCACGGCGGTCGTAAACCTGTATTGCCACAAGGTCGTGCTTGCGGTTGCATACCGTAAGCCTGTGGCTGAAGTCGGCACGGTCGTAGAAGTCGCTCAAAAGGAAAGCCGTACACCTGCGTTTCATCACGCCTGACAGGAAGTCTATGGCGTTGCCTATGTCGGTTTTGCGGCTCTGGGGCTTGAAGTCAAGCATCTCCCGTATGATATACAGTATGTGCTTGCGCCCCTTCTTGGCCGGGATGTACTTCTCAATCCTGTCGGAAAAGAACACCACTCCTATCTTGTCGTTGTTCTGTATGGCACTGAAAGCGAGTGTGGCGGCTATTTCCGTCACCATATCGCGCTTCATCTGGTGCGAAGTGCCGAAGTCGAGCGAACCGCTCACGTCAATCAGGAGCATTACGGTAAGCTCCCGCTCCTCCTCAAACACCTTGATATAAGGACGATGGAAGCGTGCCGTGACATTCCAGTCGATGTCACGCACATCGTCGCCATACTGATATTCCCTTACTTCGCTGAAAGCCATACCACGCCCCTTGAAGGCTGAGTGATACTGTCCGGCAAAGATATTGTTGCTCAGTCCGCGCGCCTTTATCTCTATCTTCCGTACTTTCCTTATAATTTCCTGTGTGTCCATCTGCTGTGTCTATGCTTTCGGTCAGGGCACTTCCACCTTATTTATAATACGGCTCACGATTTCCTCGCTCGTCACGTTGCTTGCCTCCGCCTCATAGGTCAGTCCGATGCGGTGGCGCAGCACGTCGTGGGCCACGGCACGCACGTCTTCGGGCACCACATAGCCACGGCGCTTCACAAAAGCGTAGGCTCGCGAAGCCTTGGCCAGCGAGATACTGGCACGAGGACTGCCGCCAAACGAAATCATGTCCTTGAGTTCCTTCAGTCCGTAGCGGTCGGGATAGCGCGTGGCAAACACGATGTCGGCAATATACTGTTCTATCTTCTCGTCTATATACACGTCGCGCACCACCTGTCTTGCCTTCAGTATCTCGTCAACCGAACATACGGGCGACACGGTGGGCAGACTTTCCCGGATGTTTTCGCGGATTATGCTCTTCTCCTCCTCTATCGTGGGATAGCCTATGACCACTTTGAGCATGAAACGGTCCACCTGAGCCTCCGGCAACGGGTAAGTTCCTTCTTGCTCTATCGGGTTTTGCGTGGCCATCACAAGGAACGGCGACGGCATTTTGAACGTCTCGCTGCCGATAGTCACTTGTTTTTCCTGCATGGACTCAAGCAGTGCGCTCTGCACCTTGGCCGGAGCACGGTTTATCTCGTCGGCCAGCACGAAATTGGCGAACACCGGGCCTTTCTTAACCTGGAACTTCTCGTCCTTCTGTGAGTATATCATCGTACCCACAACATCGGCCGGCAACAGGTCGGGGGTAAACTGGATGCGGCTGTATTCAGCGTCTATCAGCTGGGCAAGCGTCTTTATAGCCAGCGTCTTGGCCAGTCCCGGCACACCCTCAAGCAGTATGTGGCCGTCGCTAAGCAGACCTATGAGAAGCGACTCTATGAGATGCTTCTGCCCGACGATGACTTGGTTCATCCCAGTCGTGAGGTTTGTCACGAAAGAGCTTTGCTGTTCTATCCGTATGTTCAGTTCACGGATGTCTATTGATTCTGCCATTTTTGTTTATGTCTTGTTTGTTTTCGTTCGTTATGTCAAACCTTGGCGGCATTTTCAGAACCGCTCCTTGGGGGTCTCCCCGTGGTTTTGTGCGCAAAGGTAGTCAATATATAGTGGAAAAGAACGCCTCTTCCGTCTAAAAAATATTAAGAGTCTGTTTAATTATACGAATATTCACGGGATTAAGCCATACGTATTCCATTATATTAATGTACTATATTATATACGGCAACATACGGTATTCAATATTGCGCCATACTGTAAATGGAACGGCGACCTGTCTTTGTCAAGGCCTTCCCCCCACCCCTTTTGGAAAACGAAACCGCCAAGCGTGCAACAATCTCCGGCAGCCAGATTCGCAAACCGCCGGGTTACGCATCGTAAACACGGCATTTATCCATCGTAAACACGGCATTTAAGGATGCTAAACGGCCGGTTTATGAAAGTAATGCGGCCGGACTTTGCAAACGGGAAGTGAGGTTCGGACGGTGACACTGACCGCCAAGGCATCCGAAACCCGTGTGGAACTGACCCAAAATAGCAGTAGTACGGCATCGCTACACTGGCAGTCTGGCGACAAAATCCTCGTACAGACGGACAGTGACAAGGCGTTTTGCGGTGCGGAGAAAGGCTCGTCATAAAAAAACATTGGGAAAAATATGGCGAAATGTTTGCAGTTTCGGGAAAAAGCCGTACCTTTGCACCGCATTAAGCGAAATGCTCCTTTCAAAAAGGATTAGGCGGAAATAGCTCAGTTGGTAGAGCACGACCTTGCCAAGGTCGGGGTCGCGGGTTCGAGTCCCGTTTTCCGCTCTT
>CAVHML010000009.1:0-24975 GCA_963636905.1 bacterium | reverse complement strand
TATTCCGTGAGCCAGAATGAAGTTCCGTTCCGGCTCAATGACTTCCTTTAGACTGTATTCTGCCAGCTCTGCCATGCCCAATTGCGCATGACGCGACTTCAAATAACGAGCAAAGAGTTCTGCGGCAGCCGTGATATTGCCCAAGAACCACTGGCAATAACCGTGATTAACGAGGTCTTCGCCGCCGTAACCGTCCTGTTTGGCGAGACTTTCGTATATGTTCAACGCCTGTTTGTAGTTGCCTTTGCCCATCTGGGCGCGTGCCATGATGCGGCTAATGTCACCATTGCCGTGGTGCTCGTAGTCGAGTTTGTAGAGCAAAGCCAACGCTTCGTCATACCTTTCAGCATTGGTCAGACACGCACAATAGCCCAGACTGTAGCCCCTGTTGTCGGGGACTGCCTCCACAAGCTGCGAATATGCCTGGGCAGCATCGGCATATAAACCCTCGTAAAACAGGGTGCGGGCATATCCGGCCAGTGCCTTTGTGTCGTCAGGGCGCAGTTCCAGCGCCTTTGCGAAGCACGTTTTAGCCGACAGACCGGGCTTTTCGGCCTTGCCGTGCAGCAGGATATTGCCGCAGAGCATATAATACTGGTAGTCCTTCTGGCCGTCTCCGCAGTTGCAGAGCACCGCCTTGGCTTCCTCAAACAGTCCGCGCTTGACCATAATGGCGGCCATTTCGTTGAAGCCGCACGCCAATACTGTGTCGGCAAAGACGCCATTTGCGAAGAACACATAGCTCGGTTCGCCGGCGGCAATGTGGTCGAAAGGATTGCAGAAGAAGCTCCTTGAGGGGAACAGACGGAAGAAACGGTAGAGGTCTTGCAGATATTTACGCCGTATGTATGCCGGGGATTGCAGGTCTGTGCCGGCCGTTTCCACACCCATGACGCTGCCGTTGACCAGCATTTCGCGCACATTGGCGGGCATACGGTTGACCACTTGTTGGAATGCGAGGACAAACGAATACTTGTCGCTGTCGCAGAAAGGCATGCTGTCAAGCATCTTGAGCATGAAATCGCGGTAGGTTGAGTCGGTATAAACGGCTGTGACAGCAGGGTGCTCCCAATAGAACGGGACAAACCAGCTGGCCGTCTGGCTGAAGAAAGGAAACCGTTTCATCTGCGAAAAGCCACCGAAATAGATGTCAGAACCGGCTTTCTGCATGTCGGACATACGGCGGAAACAGTCCTCAACCTGTTCCATTTCTTTCTCCGAAGCCTCCGGGTCGAGTATGTCACGCAGGGGGTCTTCGTCCTTTTCCTCAAGTCCGTTGGGCGTAATGTGCAGATTATTGTGGCGCAACAAACCGGGCATTATGTCACGCTGTATGGTCTGGGTGTCGCGTTCGGCATTGATGCAGTACAGAAGCTGTATCTGCAAGCCCTTCAACTCGGCCGGTGCCTGTGGGTCGAGCAACAGTTTGCCGAGCAAATCACGCACCTCCGGAAACAGTCCGCAGCCGTCGTGGCCTACGGCAAGCACGCATCCTACGAGGGCACGCTGCCGTACTGCGGTGTCCGTGCTGCCGCAATAGACATCGACAAGCAGCCGGAGTTTGTTTATATCAAACTGGTTTAGCGCACCAAGCGTTACGGCCGACACGAGCAACTGCTGGTCTGTCGTATCGACAGTGGGCGAAAGGATTGTGTCTGTTACCGACTGGCGCATGCCGTCTGTCCATTGGCCTGAGGTCCAGAGGCAGTCAAACACGTCGTTGACATACTGTTGGTGGCGTGCATAAAAATCGTCCAGCTTGGCTTTGCGCACGTGCTCCGGCTCCAGACCGAGCATGGCGACTTCGGAAACGAAGCCTTCCAGTCTGCCGCGCAGGGTCTCGGCCAGCGTGTCTGCACCTATGGCTCTGCCCGAACGGTCGTGTGCCGCCCCTGCAAAGGCGTTTTGCGAAAGGGAATGAGCCGAGGCCACATCGGCCAACAGACGGTACATCCGGCGCAACAGGCCGTGATAGACGCTATCCATGTGGTCATCCTTCATGCCACGCCGCCAGTAGCCGGCCATGAGGGCATAGTCGCCCCTTATCGAACCGAGCCTTTCCGCTATCCCACGCTCCGGGTATTTGCACCCGAAAGTTTCCATAGCGTCCATGGCACGGCTCAACTCATGTTGCCGCAGGGCGCTTTCCACAGCGAGCAAGTCCTCATTGATGTCCATTGTAAGCCTGTGTTTTCTTTGTTTCAAGCCACTTGTCAGCCCTCTCAATGTCGGCTTTGCGTGGAGAAACAATGTGCGTGAATTTCATCTTTTTACCGATTGAGTCGGCTACGGCTGCGTCCACACCGCATAACTCGCCCACCAAACGGCGGTAGTGCCCCACCCCATACTTGTTTATCGAGTCGCACGCCATGTCGTAAGCCCGTTTGAACGCCTCAAGCTGCTTCTTGCGGTTCTTGTCTCCCTGCTTGTCGCTCCTCACGACTATCGCTCCCGGTCTGAAATCCAGCTTCCGCGAGTCCATAATGACGTTGTTTTTCAGAAGCAATGCGGCTGTGGCCTGCGGTTCGGCAAGGAACATGGCGTCCATCTCGTTGTTGCGCAACATCTCAAGTCGCACCATAACATCGTTAATCTGCACCCGGAACACTCGTCCCTCCTTGACTTTTGCGCTGTCAACAGCATAGTCGGCCAGCAAATCCGTGGCAGAATAGCGTGTCATGGCGAGCATCTTGTCATACAACTGCTTCAGTTCACGTATGCGGGAGTTTCTGTTTGCAATGAGCAACCAGTAGGCATCGGTCGCAGAAACATATGCCAAGGGAACGCCCTGTCCCACGAGCCGTTGCGCCCTCACCACATCCGTGACCCCGGCCTCCACGCTTCCGCCAGCCAAAGCTGTGTCGCAGTCCATCTGGGCGGAGAAACGATGCAGACGCACATCGGCTTTCAATGAGTCGAACAAACCGTGCCAGCGCGCCACATACAGCGGCAGACAGTCTATAGTGGGCATCACAGCCACCTTAAAGGCCGCAGAATCTTCCTTTTGCAACCGTATGCGCTCCGCCCGCGACAGCCGTTTGCGCTCTTCAGTTGACTGTCCGCAAGCGGCAAAAACCGCAACGGCCACCATTATCCATAAAAGTCGTTTCATCCAAATTCCTTGTTCCTTGTGCGAAAGTGTACGGTTTATGTGCGAAACCGTATGCTTTACTGTGCAAAATTACAGAATTATATTGGTTTGTCGCCCCGTTTCGCTCCCTTTTTGCACAGGTCCGGCTTCCACAACCGATGCGGTACATCCGCCTAAAACAGGCATTGGCAACAAATAAAGGCAAGGGGTGTAATGCAGGACGGAACGGATTAGCCTGCAAGAAGGAACTGATTGAAATGCAAGAAGGAACCCGATTAAAATGCAAAGGAATGGATTGGCACCGAACAACCCGGCGGTTTGCGAATCGTAAATGCCCCGTTTACGATGCGTAAATGGTGCGTTTACGACCCGTAAACACGGCATTTAAGCATCGTAACCCGTACACTTGCTGACGGTAAGGGTTACGATGCCTGTCTTAAATCGGTTGAAAAAGCGTTGTCAAACGCAAGGGTGCATGAACAAACTGGGGGAAGTTTGCCTGTTGAAACCTTTATTTCAGAGGCAGATACCAGTTTTTCTCGTCAAGCAGGGAGACTGTAGGATGCTTGTAGGCCAGTTTCCCGGCAAGCCATTGGCTGCCTGTACCGGCACTGACGGCGTTCTTGTGGCGCGCCAAACGGCAGAGGTCGTTGAAGCGGTTGCCCTCAAAGGCAAACTCCATTGCGTATTCGTCCAACAAAAGTTCCTCCATGATGCCTACGGTGTCGCCGTCCATGTGCGGGTTTTCCGCCATTTTCTTGCCGACAACGGCATCATACTGATATGGTGACAAGACACCGTTGGTCACGCCACAGCCGTGTTTGTGGATGCCGTAGGCCACCTTGGTCACAAGCGATCCGGCGGCTGGGTCGAATATACTGATGTTTTCCGCTGACAGGAACGGATATGTCGTTTGCAAAAGTTGCTTTGACTTGTCGGTAAGGTAGGCAGAACTAAGCAGCTGACGGTCTATTCCGTCCTTGAGAATGGCGAATGCCAGGTCAGGATGTCCAAGGCGGTTGAAGGCTTCTGCCAGATGCAGATAGATTGTAGTATTGCGATAGAGGACGACATTGGCATAGTTGTACTTGTTCATCCGGGGAAGTGCATTGGCTGCATCGCCCGACGGCAACGTGAAAGTGGCGGCGCGACGGGTGTCACCCAGCTTGGCTGCCTTCACTGTAGTGCCCAGAGCGTCGGTGGCATAGTAGTAGTCGGCACTGTCAGCCAGCATGGTATAGGTGTCGCTGGGCACTATCTGTATCTCGTCAGTATAGGAGCTGTCACTATTGGTGGCCAGATAACGGAAGCCGAACAGTTCGGGCAGACGGCTCACAGTGCCGCGCAGACGGTTGACAGACATGGGTATATAGGTGACAATATCCTGCGTTCCGTTCTGCGCAAAGAACTGGTTCCAGAGATTACCTGAAGAGACTGACAGGTAGAAGTCGTTGGGAAGTTGCGCCGCCTCGCCCATCCACGCCATGTTGACCGTGCCATAGTGGTTGCCGGTAGTGATGCGGTTGCGGATAAGGTAGTCTGTATAGTGGGCGGCAGCCTTGGCGTATTGATTGGTTTCCAGGTACATTTCGCCGAGAATGACATCAACCGGAATGAAACAAAGCTTCGACTGTGCGGTTTTAGCCGTGCCCAAGTTGGTGGAACCGCAGGTTATTTCGCCATAGTCCGGCACAGGCAGCCCACTGTACTGTTCCAGATCCGGTGCCAACTCGGCCACTATCTCGTCGAGAGTGAGCGTCGGGTGGTTTCCGCTGTTGATTTCGCTGATTTTCGTGAGCGGCTTTGTGAAGAACGGCACCTCGCCATAGGTGCGCGCAAGCTGCAAGTAAGCCCAGGCGCGGAAAGCCTTTACGGCGGCATACTCGTTGATTACCACATTGGTGGAACCTGTGTAAAGAGCCGTATCACGGTGTGCCACATAGTAGTTGCAGTTGTTGATGACTGCATAATACACGTATGCCGAATCGTATCTGTTGGCTGCGGTGGCCGAAAAGTCAGCCAACTGGCGCAGGTTCTCGTTGGTATAGTAGGTGGTGGTGGTAAGGTCGCCGCGCATTTCCCCCGTGAGTACGTATTGGTCGGCAAGCTGTTGCATGGCCTGCATGATGCCGTAGGCCATGAACATCGAGTCGGTCTTTTGGTTCAGTTCCTTGTCAAAGAGGTCACGTGTGCTGTCGGTATCGAGCATATCGCTGCACGCTACGCTGAACACCAGTTGATAAGCGACAAGCAACATGGCTGTCACCCTTGCGAATATCGTGTTCTTTATATTGGCTTTCATAACTTATTCTTTTGTTTTTCGTTCTAATTCAGGTCACAAAACGCTTAAAGATTGACTTTCATGCCGACTGTAAAAGTACGGCTTTGGGGCAGCAGGCCACAGTCAATGCCCTGATAAAGCACGCCGGAAGCGGCACTCGTCTCAGGGTCACAGCCCGTGTAGCGTGTCAACGTGAGCAGGTTCTGCGCCTCCACCCATACGGAAAGTCCCTGCAACCAGTTCCATGCAGCTGGTGTAGGCACCCGATAATTCAGGCGCAACGACTTCAAGCGCAAGTACGAACCGTCCTCTATCCACCGGTCGCTCATGCGGTTATTCTGCATCGGGTCGCCATAGGCGAGGCGCGGCTGGTCGGTCTGCTGACCCTCATAGCGCCAGTGGGCTACGGTCTGTACCTGCTGGTTGTAGAAATTGCTGCCGGCATTGAGCACAGAACGTTGGTAGTTGTAGATGTCATTGCCGACAGAATAGTTCCATATCATGGAGAGCGTGAGGTTTTTCCAGTTCACTGTGGCAAAGATATTGCCGTATATATCGGGGTTGGGGTCGCCGATGACGGTCTTGTCCTGCTCGTCTATGATGCCGTCGGGCACAATATCGAGGAAATGAACATCACCCGCAGAGAAGACATGCAGGTTGCCGGCCTCGTCCTTCATTGACAGAGCGGCTGCTTCTGCGTCCGCCTTGGTGGAGAATACTCCGCAGGTCTTGTATCCATAGAACAGACCTACGGGCTGGCCAACGGCGGTAAGGATATTGTCGGTGCCATATATAGAAGATGTATAGTCGCCGTCCGGCAAGGCTGTCACCTTGTTTTTATAGTGTCCGACCGAGGCACCTACCTCCACGTTCCAGTTCTTCTCCACAATGGGTTTCACCGCAATGGAGACTTCAAAGCCGCTGTTTTGCAGTGAGCCGCCGTTGGTCCAATAGCGGTTAATGCCGCCAATGGGATTGTCGAAGGCTTTCAGCGTGAGCAGGTCGGAGGTCTTGTGCAGGTAACAGTCGAAGCCCAAACTGATGCGATTGTCCAGCAAATACGCTTCAAGGCCGAGGTTCAGCTTGCGGGTTGTCTCCCATTTGATTTCATCGTTGCCTATATTGGTGAGTTTAAGGCCGATGGCATTATAGTTGAAAGCAACTGATGATAGCGACGTGCGGGCGGCATAATTGGATATATTGTCGTTGCCACTGAGGTCATATCCCACATTCAGACGCAGGTAGTTGACTGCCCGTGTACGGGGAAACCACCGCTCGTTGGTCAGCACCCATCCGGCCTGCACGCTTGGGAACAGTGCCCATTTCACTCCAAACAACGAGAGGCCGTCGGCATTCTCGCCAAAGCGGCTGTTTGCCTCGCCAAGAAGCGAGAGCGTAAGGAAGTAGCGTTGGGCGTAGTTGTAGTCCACGTTGGCATACCACTGCAGGTTTTTCCACACATCCTCGGTACCCTCTGTAAACTGATAGCCTGTAGAGGCTGAGAGAGCTGGGTTCTTATCGTTGGTTTCTGTATTGTACTGTGTGGCCAGATTGTTGTCATCGTAGGAAAAATAGTTGTAACGGAAACCGACAAAAGCCTTGATACCGTGGGCGTCCATTGCCCGCTCATACTGCAGGCGGGTGTTGCTCAACACGTTTACCTCCTTGGAGAAAAGCGATGCGGTCATTGACGTGACAGTACCCAACTCAGACAGCTCAAAAGACGGCACACCCGTATAGGGTCGGAAGTAGCGTTGCGACAAGCGGTCGAGCGAATAGCTGAAGGTTTCGGTCAGCTTCATGTAGCGTCCCAACGTGAGTGTCGGCTCCAAACGGGCGTTGAAGAACGTGTTTTCCGCACGGTTCTTGTTGTCGTCCTTGCCGTTCTCAAGAATGGCCACCGGGTTGGCCAGTGAGTAACCGCTGCCAAGCTGCGAGAAAAGGTCGTCTTCCTCGGAGAGCAGCGACGAGTAGCCGCCTATAATGGCGTTGTACTGATAGGGAGAGAGCAATGGAGACTTGACCATCGACAGGAACGCGGGCGAAGTAATGGTGGATGCGGAGAGGTCTGAGGGCACACCGTCATCAAAAACATCGGCAGATGTGCGCGAGATGGAGATGTCAAACTTGGTGGAGAGGCACCGTAGAATGTTGATGTCAGTGTTGAAACGGATGTTCAGACGGTTCATTCCATTCTGCTCGGCAGTTGACTTGGCGTCGGCATATCCCACAGAAAGGTTATACATGCCTATATCATCGCCGCCCTGTACATTCACACTGTACTGCTGGGTGAGAGCGTTGCGGTAAACATAGTCCGTCCATTGCGTGTCATTGTGATACATATTATAATAGTACCCCTGTGGGTCATCATTCAGGAAACGGTATTTGCCCAACACATTCACACCTTCCATCTGTCCCATAAGCTCCATTGCATAGGTACGGTATTGTGCGGCATTCATCATTGTGGGAATGTTCGGAACGGTTGTCACGCCCACACTCAAGTTGGCATCTATGCGTGTAGCCATAGAGTGACCGCGCTTAGTGGTAATGAGTATAACGCCATTGGCACCACGTGCGCCATAGATGGCTGTGGCATTCTTCAACACCTCAACACGGTCAATGTCGTCGGGCGAAAGATTGGCAAGATGATTGACCAACTGTCCGGTATGTAAGGCTGTGCGCGTGCGCTGCATGTCCTGCTCAATACCGTCAATGACAACAAGCGGCTGTGCGTCGGCATTGAGCGAACCGATGCCTCTGATAAACATCGTTGCGCCCACACCCGGCGTACCACTGCGCTGTATGGTGCGCACATCGGCTCCAAGCAGACTGCCTATCTCGTTCTCAATGCTTACTGACGAAGTGCGGCTTGCCGTAAATCCCGCACCGGCTGTGATGCGTGTATCGGTATCGTACATGGTTCGGTACTTGTCGGGAAGCATATAGGCAACGACAGAATCCCTGCCGTTTATGGCTGTCTGCTGCGACATATACCCCGGCGCATGCACATAGAGCACAGTTGTGAACGCAGGAACTTTAATTTCAAAGGTTCCGTCTTCCCCACTCATGGCCGTAAAGCGGTTGTCGCCCATTGCCTGCAGCTGTATGCCGCCTACGCTCTGGTGTGTAGCCAGGTCTATGGTACGTCCCCTGACAGTCCTCATCTCATAGGTGGTCTTGATCTGTGTCATGCGTTGCCGCCGCATTTTTTCCTGCGACAGTTCCGAACTGTCGGTTTCATCGGCTTCATCCTGTGCCCAAACGGTCTGCGGGAGCATAGTTGCCAAAGCCATGAGAAGAAGCAAAAATGTATGTTGTTTCATCTTCTTTGTTGTTTTCTGTCCGTAAAATAACTTTTTATTATGGTGTCAAGGGTGTAAAACAATCCGTTTCATTTCACTTTAGCCCGCAGAACGATGGCCGCAATGCGCAGTTCGCGGTCGTAGGTGGCCATTTCTGTGGCATTGAAGATACGGAGGTTCGACTTCAACTCCAGTGTCGGGTGCTGGTCGCTGCCCAATGCATAGTAGCTGATGGGGAAAGTAACCTCGCCGAGGAGCATCCAGTCTGCCTTTGACGTGTCGTTAACGAAGGAGTCGCCAAGCGTTACGGTCTCCAGCGCTCCACTGGCGTTGCAGTAGGTGAGTGTGGCCGAGAATTTGTTTGGCTTCACCTCGCCGGTATAACCTTTGCGGATGTCGGCGGGGAGAATGACAGCATATATTTCGTAGGTGGCGGAGAGCACGCCCGGGAGGTAGAAATACACGTCGGGCAGTGAGCGCGCGCCGGAGGGGACGAGATCTACATAGCTATATGGAACCGTGGATTTGGAGGTATTGAGGGTCTCCTCGCTGAGATACACATTCGTTGGCAAAGCACTAAGCACCCGGGGGCGGGTTGACGGGTTGACTCCGTATGTGTAGAGGTCGGGAGTCCACACGCTGGAAGTGAAGGCCAACGAATCCACTATTATAGCCGTACCGTTACTCATGCGTTCCTCACAGACGGTTGGAGCAAAGATTTCGGGAACATTGGTGAGAGGTGTGCCTGTCGTAGAATAGATTGTATCGCTGTCTGAGGCAAGGTCTCTGTGAGCAAGAACTGCGTTACACTCGTTGTCGTTGTCATAAAAGAGGTTCTTTACTATCGCATATCGGGCGAGCGAATCGCCGAATGACGCGGCGTTGATGTTGCGTGTCTTCTGAGTGACGATGCCCTCTACGCTCAAATCCTGCGATACCGTCTTGGCCGCATAGCGGAAATATGGCCGTATGCGTTCGTATGTTTTTGTCCAAGCGGCATCTGTAGGGAACAGGGCTGTATAGCTGTAAGTCTCGTTGTTGACGTATGCATTCAGCCGCCTGAAGAGACTGTTGTCTGTAACCATAACCGAATCGATGTAGGTCTGGCGTCCGCCCACCACCGGGCCGAGTATGCTGGCATTCTCATCAAGCATAGTGGTCTCGAAACGGCGGAAATAGGTCTGTATGGAGTCTATGCCCTTGGCTGTAGTCAGATATTCGTAAAGGTTGGGATAGAACTGCTGTCTCCCTTCAATTGTATGCAGTACGCCATTACAGCACGGTTGGTTGAGTGAGGCCACGGATTGCTCGCCATAGTTGGCCTCGGTGAA
The DNA here is from genome assembly GCA_963636905.1 of bacterium. Classification (GTDB taxonomy): domain Bacteria; phylum Bacteroidota; class Bacteroidia; order Bacteroidales; family Bacteroidaceae; genus Prevotella. The sequence goes on along the minus strand of CAVHML010000009.1, from coordinate 14,970 downwards.
GTCAAACGACTTGCCGTTCAGGGTGTATATGCGCTCCGTTTCACCTGTCTTCAGCTGATGGTCGTAGTAGGCTATGTGGTTCTTTACGAAACGTGTGAGCAACTGATCGTCGGATTCACTGACTTCGTAAGTACCGTCAAGCGGTGCCCAAACGGTGTAAACCTTTGAACTCCGCAACTCCTCAGCGAAACCGCTTTTCTCGACAAGTTGCGCAAATTGACGCAAATTGGCATTGGACTGGATATTCTGCCACAGTGTCTGATTGGCCGAGGGATGCCTGTCGGCAGGCACTGTGTTATAATTATCGAGGTCGGAACAAGCTGCAAAAGCCATTGCAAAGCCACCGCAGACGAGACAGACCCATAGGAAATATATGTGCTTATGAGTTTTCATAATAGACAATTCGGTAAGGTTGTTAAAACATGTCTTCTACATAAGTTGTGTTGTCAATGACGCTTGCCGGCGCGAACTCAATGAAATCCACCTGAAAGATGCCGCTGGTGTTGTCGGGAAGCACACTCTTCACCCTCAGCCAGTAGTCGCCTTGGTTGAAGTGCTGGCGCACTATAATGCGGCGCATAGCCAGATTGTAGCTGTTGCCTACAACGCCCCAGCGCGCGTTGATGCTGCCATTTATACGCTCGTATGTAAGCGGGCCGCGCATAAAGCCACGGGCACGCAGAGCCTCATCGGTCGCTACCCCACGGTCATCCTCCTGTGCGGGGTATGTCCAGCGGATACTTGGCGCAGTAAGAAAGTTCAGACGCAGGTCAAGGGGAATGTCTATGGCCTGCATATCGGCAATCTCAGGTGAGGTTCCGAGGTAGTACTGCATCATGCCGCCGTGGTCTGTCACCGACGGGTAGCAGATGCGCAGTTCGTATGTACCTGCCGGCACGGGCGGCAATTTAACGGCCATATCATAAACACCGTTACCGCGCAGGGCATCGCCCTGGTAGAGCAGATAGTCACCCGTGTCGTAGAAGTTGTAGTCGAGCTTAGTCGTGGTATTGTAAATACGTATATTATCCGAGTATTTCGACGTAAGACGTGCCCGTTGTGTGGTCTTTCCGCCGTTCAGAGCCTGTGCCTCGGCCTTTGACATCCAGCGAATGCCGTTGCTCATCATCTCCGGGATGCATGAAAGAATGTCGAAGCGCATACGTTCGTTGAGCACTTTCTGCGGCACTGTGGCATCATATTCCAACAAACCGTTGATGGGATGTATGTAACCATTGACAGGCTGTAGCGAAACGCCGCTGCCAAGAGTGACGCCTTCCTGTTCTACAATATGAATGTCGCCAAAACCCTCTACCTCGTTAGTCAGAGTATTGTTGGTCTGATAGCGGTTTATGTAGAGCCGGCCTTGCACCTGCCATATCTTGATGAGTGTCTTGGGCAACATGGTCTCGTAATATTCGTAACATTCCGAGCCGAGGTCATGAGTATAATGCCGGTCTATGATGAGATAGTCCCGGGGGATGGAGAATGGCAACACATGATAGCGCACCCACAGGTTGAGCACATTCAACGGATTGTCATAGTCGCGCTCTGTGCTCACCTCTATGTTCTGCTGGCGCAAGTAATCGTACCAGCCGTCTTGACGGTCGGCGCAACCCTCATATACATCTATGGCGTGTTGAAACAGGTCTTCCAACGACGTGATACCATTCTGGCGCAATACATCATCCGTCTCGGCAAAGATGGTATAGCCTATCTTGCATGTCGTGGGTGTCCACCATCCGCTCTCCGAAGTAGCGGTACCCAAGTCTCCCGTCTTCTCGGTTTCCGTCAGTTCGTCGGAGAGTCCCGTGGCTTTCAGAGCCTCATAGAAGATGGAATATTCCTCGTGCATCTCCATCTCCTCACCCATTGTACGGTTGGAACGCGGTATCACCTTGTCAATAACATGGACATAACCGTTGGTTGTCTGGTTGTCCTTGCTCACAATGGCAGCGGTAGCATTGAGAACAGTTTTACCTGTCTCACTGTCTATCCCGGCTGTAACCGTGCGACTGAGCATGGTTGAAATGGTAATGCCTGCACTCATGTCAACAGTTGACACGAGCGTATTGGACAAATGATACTGTGCGATGTCACGGCAGAGGGAGTCGGTAAGTCCCTCCAATGAGTTCTCGGTCATACCGTTATGCGGTATGAGATGGTTCTTCTCGTCGCGATAGAGCGAGTCTATGTATGTTGCGACAGCCTCGTTTGTTGGTGCGAAGCAGGTGTACTGACCGTAACTGCTGAGGAGTTGGTCAAGTTCCACTCGGCTGAGGATATAGTTGAACGAAGAAAACTGTTCATTACGGTTAACGAGGAAATCCTCGATGGTCTCGCCTGTGAATGTGTAGAGATTGCTTTCGTCAGGATCTTCTACACAGGACACGAGGGTTGCAGCAAAGCAGCAACACACGGAACAGAGGCGTAAATATCTTGTTATAATGCGTTTCATAATGCCAAATAGGTTTAGTAGTTTTTCTGATAGAGGTCGTCTGTAGCATAGGCTGGATTCTGCCGCAGGTTACGGTTCACCTTCATCTCGTTTACATTGACAGGCCAATAGAGTGTAGGTTCGGTACGCATCTTGGCGATAACGCCGGCTCCATTGCCCGTAGCGTCATACTTGCGAGCCATGAGCTGTAGCATGGTATCGTCGTTGCGCGGGAAATCAACACCTTCATCGGAGAGTTGCGCCAATGTCTTCGACGGGTCGGAGGGGGTAATGTGCCGGTAGTTATAGCGCATGAGATCGAACCATCGCTTGCCCTCAAAGCAAAGTTCTCGCTGCCGTTCCTCAAGCACCAGAGTCTCCATACTGGCCACAGAACTGTAGTTGGCCCGGCGCAACGAGTCGCTCTTCTGTGCCAACGAGCGGCTATTCACCTCTCTGACAAGTGCGAAAGCCTGCGCCAATTGCGCATCACTGTCACTCTGTGCCATTGCCACGCGAGCCTCTGCCTCCATTAACATCACATCTGAGAGACGATAGACTATCCAGTTCTGTCCGAAATAGCTATACTCGCGTGTCTCTTCGCTTTTCTTGTAGGCCGACGGCGATGCTTTGGGGTTGATGGTAGCCGTGGAGCGGCTCACCATTTTGCGCACATCGAAGTTAGAGAGCTGGGCATTGCCCACATCGTAAGTGTACTGCCAATAGCGGTAATCCATCTCTGTACGGAACACACGATCGTTGCCAGTGCCGCTGAACAGAGGTGTGGCGTAGCAGTAACCGTGGGCGGCACTGCGAGCATAGAGATAGTAATGCTGGCAAACCGTGGCGTTTGCGTTCTCTATCCCGTCGAGTTGTAGTTCGAAAACGGCCTCTTGGGAGTTGCCAGTGGCAAAGATACTGCCATAAGCCGTCTCCCCGTCAATAAGTGCGTAATCGCTGGCATCAGGAGTGTTGGTATCCTTGGGATATAGTTTACGCTTTGACGCAATGACACGCTCACAGCAATCCACAGCCTGTGCATAGTCTTCGGTGTTATGGGTCATTGAACCGCGCCAGAGGTAGATATCGGCCAGCAAGGCGTTGATGCCTTCCTCATTTATATATCCCACACGCCGCCAATCGGTAAACCCATCGGGGGCCAAAGCGTTCTCGCGAGCTTCCAGAAGATCGTTGATGCACTGTGACAATACCGTGAGCGGCGCTTGCTGCGGCACTTCCAAATTCTGGCTGCTGGCCATAAAGGCCTCCGTGCAGAGCGGCACGTCGCGATAAGCCCGCACAAGGTAGAAATGTGCCAAGGCTCGCAGTGCCAACATCTGCGAACGGTCGATAAGATAGTCGCCTGAGGTATAGTCGGGATCTATATCCATAACTTGCCCGGCATGGGACAGTACAATGTTACAGTAGTTGATGACAGAGTACAGTGCGCCCCAGTCGGTAAAAGTGTTGGAAGTCTGTATGTCTGCCGCCTGAACCTCCAACAGCGCCGTGACCGTACTGTTGCCCGGCGTTTCGTTGACGGTCAGCTCGTCAGATCTCAATTCGCCCCATAACATCATGCGGTTGAGCGCATCGGCGGCCACCATCTTCTTGTAGGCACCGACAACCATCAGCTGCACATCGGCTTTCGTCTTCCAAAAGTCCTCCTCGATGGTTTTGTCTGCAGGCAGTACGTTGGTGTCGATACAGGAAACCAAAAGAGAAGAGTGAAGAACAAACAATGCTGCACCGAGCATCATCATTGTCTTCTTCAAACCCAACGTCTTGTTCTCTATGTTATGCTTGTTGTATTTCATAATCGTAAGTTTTTGTTACGGCAGTAATTCTTCAGAACCCGATGTTGATACCGAAGGTGAACGATTTGGAACGCGGTGTCTGAGAGTCGTCCTTGGCCATACCCCAAGAACCCGCAGAGTGTTCGGGGTCGGTTCCGCTGTACTTTGTGAGACAGAACACATTGTTCAAGTTGAGATAGAAGCGCAGGTCATGCAGCCCAAGTGGTTTGAGCCGGCGCTTCTTGAAGCTGTAGTTCAGGGATACATAATTCAAGCGTATGTATCCGCCATCCTCCACATAGCGTGATGACCCCTGCCAGTTGTAGGCCGCACCGTACATGGCGCGTGGAATACTGGTCATGTCGCCATCCTTGCGCCAACGCCAGTTTACGGAGGCTGCCTGATTGTATGTATCGTACATTTTCTCCAGATTCATTCGGGCGACGTTGATGACTTTGTTGCCAAAGCGATAATGGAACGAACCACGCAATTGCCACTGACCATAACGGAAAGAGAGGTTGAAACCTCCACTGACCTTGGGCATGGAATTGCCTAAATAAACAATGTCGAGCGAATTGATTTGTCCGTCATGATTGATGTCTTCATACATGGCATCTCCACCGTCAAATTCGTAGGTCTGTGATCCGCTATTGTAATTATACACCAGTCTCTTCGGCTCACCCGTAGATGTCATCAGTACACGCCCCTGCTCATTTAGGGCTATGGGTGCGGTCTTGCCCGTGGCAAGGAATTCATTGTTTATCCAATCCTGAAACTCCTGTGCGGTAAAACCACGTTCTTTCGCATAATCAATGAGGTAATCATAGGTGTACTGATATACTCCCTTATATCGGAAGCCATAGATAGAACCCAGCGGATTGCCCACCTGTATGCGGTTCAGATAGCTGTTGCCTCCACGTGTGGTTGCACTCCACTCGGCATTGAGGGTCTCCAGCACACGGTCGTCCATCTCCGTGATTTCATTGTAGTTCTGCGATATATTGAAGTCGGCGCTCATGGAAAACTTCCCCCACTTGACAATGTTCTTCATAGAGACATTGGCTTCCCATCCCCGGTTCATCATGCCGCCAACATTGGCATAGGCCAGTTTGGCAAATCCCGATGTGGAGGGAATCTTCACGTTCTTCATCAACAAGTCGGTTGTGGTCTTGTGGTAGTACTCCAACTCCAGCTCAATACGGTCGTCAAGGAAGCCCAGATTGAGACCGAGGTTATAGCTGCGGGTCTTCTCCCAACGCAAGTCGTCAAGTTTCAGACCGTCAATGCTGCCGCCTGTCACCAGCCGGCCTGATGCGCCATAGCTGCCGCTACTCGTGTCGTAGACGCTGTAGAAGAGCGACTCTGAACCGGGTGCCGTGCCATTGGTTCCCCAGCTGGCACGAAAACCAATCATGGAAACAGCAGGCTTAACCCACTTCATAAAAGGTTCGTCAATAATGTTCCATCGGGCTGACCAGGCGGGAAAGAGTGCCCACTTGTTCTTTGGGCCGAATTTTGAAGAACCGTCGCCTCGCATGGTCACACCCAGTGAATAACGTCCCTTATAAGACACATGCCCTGTGTAGTACCACGACTGCGAACGGCTCTCGCTGGAGGAGCTTGACATAGTGCGCAGAAGCCCCGTGGCTGTCACCGTCTCTATGCTTGTGGGCAGCTCCGCCTTGGTGAGTTTCTGCGAGTTAGACTTTGAGGTAGTCATTTGGTAACGCACTTTCATGGTGGCACTCCAGTCCTTATTCCTAAACGCCGGGGTAAAGGTCAGGTCGTTGGTCAGTCGGAACTGCGTGCGATTGCTCTCTGCATTGGTGGCCACATTGTAGTTGTCATACGATGTCCAGCGGTTTGACCCTAACGAGGCAGGATAGTATGTGGGCTGGCTGTTGGCGTAGATATCAAAGTCCACACGACCTGTGTATTTCAACCGAGCCTTGCCCTCTTCCTTTCCCAAGAGGTCGTAGTCAATCTGGAAATCGGGCGTGATGCGGTAGGTCTTCTCTTTCGCCCATGCCTGATTGGCTATGGCCACAGGATTACCCAAGGTGCGAATAGCCTCAAGACGCTCTGAAGAGTAGTTGCCCAAGGCGGGATTGCCGGTGGGGTTCATAATATAGAATTCATTAGTGTCGTTGCCATTGGCATCTTGTCTGTATATGCTCATGTTGGGTGCCAATTTCTGAGCTATGCCCAACAAACTGCTATAGTTCTTGTCGTTGTCAGTATAGGTGAGAGCGAAGTTTGTGGAGAACTTGATTCGGTCGCTGACAAAGAAATCGAGGGCGATACGGGTGCTGAAGCGGTCAAGCTGCTGCTTGATGATACTGCCTTTCTGGTGGTCATAGCTACCAGTGATGCGGAAGTTGGCTTTCTTTCCTCCGCCACTAATGCTCAACACGTGGCTCTGGTTGAGTCCAAGTTGCTTCACCTCCTTCACCCAATCGGTATTGTTGTTCCAATTCTCAAACTCACTCCACGACTGGTCGTAGTTTAGTTCCTTGATTGTGGTAGTGGCCGTGGCACTCTGCGAGGGATTGAACAGTTCTTCCTTCATAAGCATAGTGTAGTCGTCACCACTAAGGAGTTCGTATCCATCCGGCTGCCATGTGCCCTGCAACTTGAAAGAATAGTTTACGCGAGGTTTGCCGCGTGCACCGCGTTTAGTGGTAATCTGTATAACACCGTTGGCTCCGTTAGCTCCCCATATAGCAGTGGCGGCAGCATCCTTGAGCACCGTGATAGAGGCGATATCCTCAACATTCACCGAAAGCAGCGAAGCATAGCTCTCATCAGTGGCGTTGGAGAAGTCAAAAGTGGCATCGGGATTGTCGAAGATTTTGTCATCAACCACAATGAGAGGCTCTGCATTGCCGTTAATGGTTGTAACACCGCGTAGGCGCATTGTGGTTCCGGCTCCCAGATTGCCGGAGTTTGACACAATGTCAAGTCCTGCTATCTGTCCCTGCAGGGCTTCGTCGGCGGAAGTGAAGGCAATACCCTCCACCTTTTCCATATCCATTGTCTGCTGGGCTATCGACAATTCGCGTTTCGGTATGTTCAGTCCGCCTTGCGAGACTCGTTTTGCTGTGACCGTCACTTCTTTCAGTGCCTGTGAGTCGCTTGACAACTTTATCTTGAATGATGTTTGAGTGCCGATAACCTTCGTCCAAGTCCTGCTGCCTACGTATGACACCACAAGGCGGTTCTTCGGATTCTTCACCGTCATCGAGAAGTTGCCATTGAAGTCTGTCTGCACGGCCGACACGATGCGGTTGTTGGCGTCACGCTCAACCACATTTGCCATCATAACAGGCCCCACGTCATCACTCACCGTGCCGGATATACGGATTCCCTGTGCCCATGACACCTGTGCCAGCAGACAGAGAAGCATTATAATAGAACACCTTTTCATACTCAGTTGAAGCGTTTTGATTTATTAATGTATAAAGGCTCGCTCAGTTCGTGAATGACTGCATAGGCCGAGGTAGATATGTCGGGCATGACATCGCTCTCCTTTTCGTATGCGAATTGGTAGTCGCGAGCCGGCATATTGACAAGTCCACTTTGCGAAACCCGTATGTTGTGTGCCACGCCGGCCTCATCAGTTACGACAAGAGTTCCGTTACCGCCACTAACAGTGAGCTTCATAAACTGGTCGTTGTTGCCCATCTGTAACGTCTGGTATTCGCCTGTCTCAATTACATTGTCGGCAAACACGTATCCACTCTGAAGATGATAGCACACAAACTTGTGTATTGCATTTATCATCTCTTGTGCCTTTTGCTTGGCTGTCGCCTCTGCACCACCGCCATGACCGGCATTAATGTCAAAAAGGCTCTGCACATCCTGCCATGAGGGCAGCCCTTGTCTGAAGGCAATGCTTACGGCATCGTTGTTGGGAGCATAGACTGTGTAGTGATAGGAGTTGAGCAACGTGAGGTTTTGGTCGATGCTCACCTGCTTCTGTGCACCGTTGCTGAACTTCTGTGTCACGATAGAAAATATCTTCAGCTGCTCCTGTGCCGACTTTGTGGCCGGTGCCACAGCCACGTTGGAGATGCCGAGCCAATCCAGAATGCCTGCTTCGGCAGCTCCTTCAAAGCCTTCACACAATTCAAGGAACTCCGAAAACTGGCTGTGTTGCTTGAGTGTGGTATAAATGCTGCGCACCGGAGTTTGAAGCACACGGTTGAGACGGTAGGCGCGGCCATTCTTTTCATTCCACAACTTTGTAATGGAAGCCTGAGCCGTTGTGCCTGCAGCCGATACACCATCGCCCTCTTCGCCACCGTTCACATAAATTGCAGCGCCCTGTTTTGTGCGATAATAGTGGTTAGTGCCCAATACGTCACCACTCTTCAGTACAACTGTATGGGTGTTGAGAATGTCTGCAAACTGTGTACTGACGGTTGAGATGTCTATATTCTGCTGGATTTCCTTGCCAAACTGCCCGGTTGCTGTGTTATAGTTGACGCGGCGGCAGGCAATGAACGGATCTGTTGAGATGGTATAGAAGTGGAGTCCCGTGGGTGTCTGCCCCGGAAGCAGCGACACCGGGTCGAGCACATAATGGTCGAAAGCTCCGTTGTCAGGAATGAAGAAAGCATAGTTGGCACTCATGGCCAGCAGATATGCCCAAAAGTCAAGCCCCAATTTCGAGTTTGTGGTGGTATTGCCCTTGTAGATGGTCTTGTCTTGAATGGCCCAGCGCATCACGCTCAGTTCGTCATTGAACAGTGTCGGGGCGGAAACGGCCTGATACTCGTCGGGCATAAGCACGTCCTTCATCACATAAACCACACCGTTGTTGGCAATCTTCACATCGTACTTCCCGTCTTCGTCCTTACGTAAATAGTCCAAAGTCATGCCCATATTCTCGGAGGCCGTATTGATAATCTGACCGAACTTTGAGGGTACAGCATCGATAAACGAGGGTTGCATAAGGTTGTTCACAAACGTTGCCATGATGGCAATGGGCACCGAGTCGATATTTTCCTCCAGATTGGCCAGCGTATTTGCCTGCTTTCCAAACTGCTCCATCATAAATGCGCCCTCGCCACCGGGCAGGAAATAGCGTTGCATTGCCTCGTCGTTGGGCACAAACATTGCTCCCATATCGGTGATAGCCGTTCCGCTGGAGGGATAATACTGGTTCCATCCCGGATCGAAGCGCAGCAAACCGTCATAGACGGTACTGCCATTAGGTTCCTCGTTGTTGACCTCGCCGTTCTGCGAGCGGTTGCTAAGATAGCGCAGCTGGTATATCTGGTCTATCTGAGTCCGTCCGTTCTGCATGGCCCAGTCATTGTATGCCTTGGTGGTGTTGGCATCGGCATAGGGAGCGGAGAACCTGTCAAGGATGCGTGAAAACAGGTTTGTCTCGCCGCTCTCGCGTATCACTTGCGCCATGTTGCCGGGCGGTACGATTACGTCCTGCATCTGCTGGATGTATCCATTCAGACAGGTAACATCAGAATGGATGATTGGATTGCGAAAGACGTATGCTCCGCCATCTACATATTCCGATCCGGTAATGATGGCGAAATCCGAAGCCTCGCCTGTGGTGGTTATGTTGTTCTGCAACATCTGTTCGCGTGTGAAATGTACCATCATTGGCTGTGTCGCATCGCTGACATAGTAGATGCCGGCATCGCGATAGGCATCCCAGCAAGCATTGTTTTCAGGCAACGCACGGGAGAAAGAGACCGAATCAATGACGGAAAGCTGGGTCTGATGTTTCAGGGCTTTGCCACGCTCCACGGAGGTTGAGGTTGCACTGACGTTCGACAGCATCTTCACAAGATAGGCATTGTCGAGCATAGACGAGTAAAGCAGCATCTTCTTCATGGGCACCGTAAGGTCATCATAGCCGCTCACGCCCCAGGCGTTGTCCTTGAAAAAGCGTTCAAAGGCTTCATCATTGGCAGGAAACACGGTCTTTGACCCCGTGCGGTTCAGTGTCTCGCTGTAGCCCAAGTCGTCAACCAGCCGCACATAGTAACTGAACGTACCCTCCAAATACTCCTGATTGGGGTTGCTCAACTCCTGATAGATGCTGCCACCGAGCCACGCAGGCTTCGATGTTTCGCTCTCGCCCCACTCGCGGTCCTCACATGATGACAGACACAGGCCGAGCAGCAATGCTGAAGTCAAGATTCCTTTGTTCATAGATTATAGGTTTAGATTCTTGTCGTTTTAGGTTTACAGTATTCCCGACTGTTTTTCCGACAACAAAACAAGTGGTTTAGCAATAAAAACGCATGATAAATTCGTCCGAAAGCGTATCATATTTCTCCGTACCCTCCCGTTTTTGGATATAGGGAATATGGGATTACCGGCACTTGGAGTTCCGCCGGCGTATGGGAAAGACGACCCGCATTCCCCATTCCGTTGGAAATGCGGGTCGTCTCTACTGTTGAACAAGTTTATTTCACCACAACTTTCTTGCGGTTAATGATATAGACACCAGGACGGAGACCCTCCGTGCACTGCCCGGCGGCCACACGCACACCCTGCAAGTCATAGACTGCATTGTCGGCAGACTGACAGTTCTTGATGGCAGGAGCCACGATGCCGGTCTCTACAGCAGCTATCGAGTCGGCTACATACTTGTCGTAGTCACCGAAATAGCGCACTTCGTTAGCCGAGAAGAATATGCGGTTGCCTGTCTTATTGTTCAGGGCATCCAGTCCAAAGCGCACTGTCTGGGGTTCCTTGGCTATATAGCGCACCGTCCACCGGCGTGCCACGACATCAATGTTGCCCTCTTCATCCTTTATGAAGTGTGCCTGTATGCTGTCGAACTTCTCACCTCCGAGGCCTTCCTTGCCCACGAAGAAGAACACACCCGACTGTTCGCTGTTCTTCGTGGCTGTGGTGTGACCCACAACTATCTCTGCCGAGAACTCATAGAGACCTGCCTGATCCAGATGCACGTCCTGTGCGAGATATTTCTTGGCACATTCCGAAGAGTTGCGGCCGTAGCAGATGCCGAAACCTGTAGAGCTGTAGCCGTACTTGTCACCGTTGACCGTAAATTTCCATCCGCTGTTGCTGTTTTGGCTGTAGCCTCCGGCATCCCATCCCGGAACATCAGCACCCGTTGAGGCAGGCTTTTGCTCAAAGGTAGGATTCTGTATGGCTATGAGACCCGGTGTGCTGTAGCTTGCATTGGCCACATAGAACACATCGCGTGCGGCAAGCAACGCTGCGTCGGCCTCGTTGATGGAAGCCACAACCTCATCGCTATAGCCGTCTGGATTGAGGGCTTCATAAAAGGCATTGGCCGTATTGACGGCTGTTTTCAGGGCTTCCTTGCCGCTAAGGTATGCTTCATCGTCAAGCAGTGTCTGACAGAAATCAATATCGCCACGCAATACCTGCGCCTCAACGTTCTTTGCATAATATTCGTTTATGGCTGTGCGCATCTTTGTGGTTTGTTCGCCCAGCACAGACGGCGAGTTGACGGGATCTGTCTCCGAGGTATAAACTGTCTCAGAGAGAGCTATGCTGTCACGCAACTCCTTCTTTCCGAAGACATACTGCGGCTTTTCCACGACAACAAGAGCCGAGTCAATCATCACACGCAGGGCATTCTGAGCCGCATTGAGCTTGTAATTGTTGACATAGTTGTCCACATCGGTCTTGTTACCGCCGAGCAGATAGATATAATGGTTGTCAAAACGCACGCTGTTGGCATTGCTTGTGGCAGTGTTATGCACGCCCAGTGTCACGGTCTCGCCCTCATTTACGGTAAATACCTTGGCGTAGCTCTTGGGATTCCATGTGGGCAGGTCGGCCAGTTCCAGCGAATCGGCGTTGACAAACATCTTGATACCGCCAATCTGTGTACGATAGTCGATGATGTCGGCCTTGTTCGGATAGTTATAGGCCATGGCGGAAATGACATAGAGGTACTTGCCGGCGGGCAAAACCTTTTCCTGCGACATACCGCCACTGCTCAGATTATAGGCGTTGCCTATGGCTTGAGAAGCATAGGTGGTAGGAAACAGATAGTTGGCAGAGCCGGTTCCCCAGCGCGAGCCTGTTGTCCAGCCAGACACAGAGGCGTTGCCTTTGGGTGTAACGTCATCGAATGTGAAGTGAGAAAAATACGGAGACACGTCCAAACCGTTCTTGGCGAGGAACACAGACATTTCTTCCTCCAATCCTGCCATGTAGTCCTGCTGGTCGTTAACGCTCTCGTTGGTTAAAAGAAATTCCTCCATTTCAGACACGATACCCTCCAGACTGCTGCGGCCTTCGGTGAGTTCGCTGATGCCGAGCAAGGTCTTAGCACGGTCAACAACGCGGCGCAGGATGCGGTCGTCACTGACTTCCTGCACCGGACAGACGGAGAAGTCGGCAAAACAGTCGCCTTCCACGAGGTTATAGAAGTTCACTACGAGGAAAAGAGGTGCATCGGCAGGTACAGTGTAGGCATAGCCCATCTCCGTCCACTGGTCGGCATAGTAAAAGTTCTGCTTGGCCACAGCGGCATAGCCCGTGGCCGATGTCGAGACAGAGCCGTCGGCATTGACAAAGAGGTTCTGTGTGTTGTTGGATGTCAGCCCCAGAGCATTGTTCTGACGCTCGGCTGTGCCGCGCACCTTATAAGATATGTAGTATGTCTGGCCGGCTTCCAGCATCACTTCGGTGTTGACAATGCTGGCGCCTATACCGCCGGCACGCACCGAGAGGCATTTGCCGTCGTCGGGACCGCCAGTATTTTCCACCGCAAAGGTGTCTGGAAGCTGGTCAAGCGGCTTGTTTGAAGCTGTCATCCAGCTGCTTGGGGAATCCTCCACACTGCCGTTGGCAAAAAGGTTCTGGCCGGTAATCTTGTAGCGGGCACTGGTCGTGTAAACATAATCGGATGCCTGCGCACTACACAAAGCAGCGGCAAAGGTCACGAAGTTTACTAATAGTAGTCTTGCTTTCATTGGTTTTAATTGTTTTAAGTTAATGTATTCGGTTCTTAGTTAACGTATTCGGTTCTTAGTTAATGTATTCGGTTCGTGATTTCCATAGCCAAAAGTACAAAAGGCGGCGTGAGACAGTAATGCAAAAACGTCCGAAACCCTGTCAAAAACGTCCCTGCGGCTTCTTTTCCGCCTGCTTCTGCCGGCAAACTGCGACATTGGATTAGCCGGAGAAAGGGTGCTTTGTGCGCCAAACCGCCCTACCCTACAATCCGTTGACGGCCAGTGTGTTTCAAAACCCGGCGGTTTGCGGTGCAAAACCAGCCGGGTTTTGATGGGAAAACGGGCGGGTTACGCACCGCAAACCGCCTGGTTTTGAAATGCAGCGTACCTTGTTTTTCAAGAAATCGCTTACTTCATGTCAACATTGTTGAGCTTTACGTTCTTCACAGTGATGTTGCTGATGCCGCCGGTGTCAAAGGTGCTCTTCCTGTCTTCGGCCTTGATGTTCTCCAAAGTGAAGTTTTCCATAAGGAAGTTGTGTCCACGGTTCACGTAAAAGAACTTGTCGGCGCGGATATCCATGTCGCGGACGGTGACGTTGCGCACTATGCTTGTGGGCATATCGGGGCGTTCGTCGAGCGAGTGAAACTGTTTCCACGAGGAAATCTCTATTGCGTTCTTCACACGACCCGTACATCGTTCTACAAGTACGTTCTCGTAGCGTTGCGGAGTGTCGGTTCGCATCTTGAAAAGGATTGCATGGCTGCTGCCGTCAAACCGGCAGTCGCGCATAATGACATTGTTGCAGTCAAAAGCATCGCTGCCAAAAGTCACGCCGGCGTTGGTCCAGTGGCCGAAACGGCACTGTTCCACTATGACACGGTTGACCGGGCCGGCCGTAGAGTCACGGTCAACCCAAGTGCCGCGCCCGCCTTTCAGACAAACACCGTCATCGCACACGTTGACATAGCAGCCCCTGACGAGCACATCGTCGCAGTCGTCGAGGTCAATGCCGTCGCTGCTCGGGGCGCGGGTGCTGCCTTGCGTGGGCGATTCGATGTAGCAGTCAAGATAACGCACACGGTTGCAGCGGTAAAGGTGGTTTGTCCAGAAGGCACTGTTGATGGTTTTCACATCCTGCACCGTCACATCGTTGGAATAGGAGATATACACAAGCTGCGGCCGCAGGGCTTCGAGGTTGGTACACTGCCTGTTCCACTGCCGGCGAATCCAAAATTCTTCCCAGAAACGCCGGGCATTGCCGTCAATCGTACCGTGCCCTGTAATGGTGAAACCGTCGTTGTGGTCGGCATTTATGAGTGCGGCAAAATACTTCACAGGAAGACCTTCCATGTGCATGTCCACGAGCGGATAATGCTTGATGGCGTCTATGCCCTTCAGTTTGCCGCCGTCAAGAAAGTGCAAGTGCGTGCCGGCCTTGAAGAAAAGGGCACCTGTGAGGAACGTACCGCGCGGGATGACCACCACACCGCCGCCCTCACGGGCACAACGGTCAATCACTTCCTGCAATTTCTTAGTCTGTAAAACCGTGGAATCGTTCCTCACACCGTAGTCGGTCACTACATATTGGCGGCCTAAAGCGGCCACATCAACCTTTGCTGTGTCGCTGAACCACTCCGGCACAGGCGTGCCGTCGGGGAACATACCGTACTTTGCCGTATTCTTTTTCTTTGCGCCTGTCGTCAGTACGAGGCAGAGCAGGCTTGCCAATAAAATGGTTCTTTTCATCATTTGAACAGTTTGGTAATTTCATCTGGAGTCAGTGTCACACTGGGGT
>CAVHML010000008.1:0-26363 GCA_963636905.1 bacterium | reverse complement strand
TAATAGTAGTATGTGGAGTTAACTATTGCGTATTCCGTTTCGGCGTAGTCCAGTCGCCGTTTCTGCCGCTCAGGCAGTTTGTCGCGCTCCTCGTTTATGCGCCTCAAGCATCGGTCGGCACGCTCACGGTAGTCGTAGAAGTCCTTGTTGCGCGACATTCTCTGGCAGAGACGCATCTGTTGCACCTCGGCTATGAGCAGTTCGATGTTGTTGTCGGTGTGGGCGGTGGCTTCGTCAAGCTGCTGCCGGGCTTTGTCATAATCCATTCGCCCCATGCTTGCGAACGCCATGTTGTTGAGAGCCTCGGCCTTTCCGGCGTTGTAGCTTGTGGCTATGGCGTAAGCCTTGCGCGCATAAGTGTCTGTGGAGTCGAGGTTTCGGTAGTGGAAGGCATAAGACTTGTCGTTCAACTTGTTCACTTCCGGATTGCCTTCGTGCGAACAAGCTGATAAAAACAAAAGGCTTCCCGTGCAAAGTAGCCACAGGAAGCCTTTTGTAAACATTTGTTTAGGCGCGTGCCTTAGCGATGTAGCCAAGTGCCTCGGCGCATTTGTCGGTTATAGCCTGCCAGTTGCCGGCAGCTATCACGTCCTTCGGGAACAGCTTGGAACCCATGCCCACGCAATATACGCCGGCCTTGATCCATGAAGAGAGGTTCTCCTCGTCGGGCGAAACGCCGCCTGTTACCATCAGCTTCGACCAAGGAGCCGGAGCCATCATGCCCTTCACGAACTTGGGACCGAGCACATCGCCGGGGAATACCTTGCAGAGGTCGCAGCCGGTCTCCTGGGCAGCGCCAACCTCTGACACAGTTCCGCAACCGGGGGTGTAGGGTACGAGGCGGCGGTTGCACACCTTGGAAACTTCGGGGTTGAACAACGGGCCTACAACGAAGCAAGCTCCGAGCTGCAGGTAGAGCGCAGCCGTGGCGGGGTCAACGATTGAGCCTACGCCAAGTGCCATTTCGGGGCACTCAACGGCTGCGAACTTTACCACCTCAGCGAACACCTCGTGGGCGAAATCGCCACGGTTGGTGAACTCAAAGGCGCGCACGCCACCGTCGTAGCACGCCTTTACAACTTTCTTTGCTATCTCGGCGTCCTTGTGATAGAACACGGGCACCATTCCTGTCTGTCCCATCTTGTTGAGGACAGCTATCTTGTCAAACTTTGCCATTGCTTGTATTTATTCCTTTCTTGTCTTTTTGATGTCAGTATGTTATCTCTGCACGCGTCCCGAAGCGTCGCCTCCGGCAAGGTTTTCCACCTCTTCGCGGCTTACCATGTTGAAGTCTCCGGGTATGGTGTGCTTCAGTGCCGATGCGGCAACGGCAAACTCAAGAGCCTTGCCCTGGTTGTCGGGGTAGGTGAGAAGGCCGTGTATCAGTCCGCCGGCAAACGAGTCGCCGCCGCCAACGCGGTCGATGATGGGCATAATGTCGTAGCGTTTGCTCTGGTAGAATTCCTTTCCGTTGTAGATGAGAGCTTTCCAGCCGTTGTGGGTGGCCGACATTGATTCGCGCAGTGTGGAAACGACATACTTGAAACCGAACGTTTCCATCATGCCCTTGAATATTCCGTAGTAGCCCTCGGCATCGGTCTTTCCGCCCTCAACGTCGGCTTCGGGCTTGAAACCGAGGCAGAGTTGTGCGTCTTCCTCGTTGCCGATGCACACATCCACATACTTCATGAGCGGTTTCATTATGCTTTGTGCCTTCTCGGAAGTCCACAGCTTCTTGCGGAAGTTGAGGTCAACCGACACGGTGACACCGTTGCGCTTGGCAGCCTCGCACGCCAGACGCGTCAACTCGGCGGCCTTGTCGCTGATAGCCGGCGTGATGCCGCTCCAGTGGAACCAGTCGGCACCCTTCATTATCGTGTCGAAGTCGAAATCTGCGGGGTCTGCTTCGGCTATGGAGCTGCCCGCACGGTCGTAAACCACCTTTGAAGGACGCATGGATGCACCTGTCTCAAGGTAGTAGATGCCCACACGGTTGCCGCCGCGCGCGATGAAATCGGTGTGAACGCCAAACTTGCGCAGCGAGTTAACGGCGCACTGGCCAATCTCGTGCTTGGGCAGCTTGGTCACGAAGTATGCGTCGTGGCCGTAGTTGGCGCAGCTTACAGCCACGTTTGCCTCACCGCCGCCATAAACCACGTCGAATGTGTCGCACTGCACGAACCTTTTCTGTCCGGGAGAGGACAGACGGAGCATGATTTCTCCTAATGTTACAACTTTTGCCATTGTCTTTTTACTATGATTTTGTTCTAATTAGATTAATGTTACAGTCGTTTTACGAGCACAAAAATACCACATATTTCCCAAACGTAGAAATTTTCTTGTGAAAAAGTACATCCTTTGCCGCAACAGTTACAACCTTTAAGCTGTTGGTTGTGGGCATTACACTTTTTCCGCGCACCGTTTCCCGCTTCCCGATTTTGTTGTAATTTTGCACAGTCTTTGGGGTTGGCAACAGCAAATGGCCTGGTTACGCATCGCAAACGGTGCATTTAGCATCCGTAAACCGCCGCTTTACGCACCGTAAACGGCCTGTTTGTTATGGCTGACCGCATGACACAGAACAACACAAGCACGGTTGGCGACAGTAAGCCGCTCATCCATAAGGCAATAGGCTCGGCCTGTGAAGGGCGAAAGCTACAACGAACATGAGCCAGACTATAACTTATAATCAAAATGAAGAAAATTTACCTGAGTGTTCTTGCACTCCTGCTTGCCGTATGTGGCCACGCCGCAGCGGGCAATGCCGGCGGACAGAAGCTCCAGAGCCTCGTGTTTGACTTCCGCGACGGCACACAGACGGAGTTTATGTTGGCCGACAAGCCATGCCTGACGTTCGGTGAAGGCAAGGTAAGTGTGGAGTCCGGCACGACAGTGGCGTCGTATGACATTGCCTTCGTTGCAGGTTATCACTTCTCCGACGTGCCGTCAGCCATCGACAACGCCAAGAAGAAGCAGCTCAGTCTGCGCTTTACCGACAACAGCAGCATCACCGTTGACGGCACAGAGGCCGGAAGCGCGTCGCTCTACGACCTCGGCGGCAAGTTAGTGGCCGCACAGAAGGTGGCAGACGGCAGGGTTACGTTCAGCGTGGCCGGCCTGACGGGTGGAGTGTATATCGTTAAATTGTCCGACGGACAGAGTTTCAAACTATTAAAGAAATGAACATGAAAAGATTTAGTACTGTATTATTGGCCGCAACGGCTCTTTGCGCCACGGTTTCGGCACAGACACAGATAATGACCGTCACAAAGACCGACGGAACCAAGACGGTTTTCACCATGAACGACGTGGAACGTGTCAATTTCGACGAGCTTTCGCCGGCAGAGAGCTTCGAGAGCGGCGACGGAACTGCGGTTTCGCCATACGCAATAGCTAACATCGGCCAGCTGATGCTCATGGCCGAGAAGGTAAACTCGGGTGACTCGGCCTACATAAAGGCCAACTATGAACTGACCGACGACATAGACCTGATGGGCATAGAGTGGACTCCCATCGGCGAAGGCAAGGGTAACGCAAGCATAGACCTTGCCGAGAAGGGTGCGTTCTGCGGAGTCTTCAACGGCAACGGCCACACTATAAGCAATCTCAGCATCAATGCCACCGCTACGGAGAACGTTTCTATGTTCGGACTGTTCGGCTTCGTGGGCAGCAAAGGTGCGGTGAGCGACTTGAAAGTGACCGGATGCGTCAGGGCAATGAGCACTGTCAGCAGCGAAACCGAAAAGACCACGCTGGCTTGCGGTGGTATTGCAGGAGCAGGTTCCTACGCCACGTTCACCAACTGCTCGTTTGAGGGCACGGTAGTGGCAGCCTATCCTGTGGGCGAAGCAAGCGTTTCGGCCGGCGGAGTGGTCGGTCACATGGTGGGAACGCTCAACAAATGTTCCGCAACGATAGCCAAAGGCGACAGCGTGTGCGGCACTGCCACATATGCAAACGTGGGTGCGCTGGCTGGATACGTCAATGCTGGCTCGGTAGTGGCTTGCGTTACTGACGTAGAGGGACTGGTGAGTGCCGACTGCGGACAGTTTACCACAGAAAACTCGTCGGCCAACGCCGGCGGAATGGTGGGCAATTCGTTCGGAGGTTCGCACAGTGGCTGTTCTGCAAGCATCGTTGGCAAGGTGAAAGCCTACGCTGTGCCGGAGACAAACGCGGCAAGTTCGTTTGCTTCAGCCAGTGCCGGTGGTATGTGCGGCGGCTATGCAGCAGACCAGAACGCCAACAATACGGTGAGCATAACGGGAGAAGTCGCCGCTGAAGGCTGCGGTACGAGTGCCGCAGGAGGCGTGGTGGGTCTCCAGACCAATGCCGGCTACGGCGCAAGCAGCCTGAAGGCTGCTGTCGGCGGCAAGATTTCGGCCGTGAACCACGGCACTGACGGCAACAAGATGCTGGCCTATGCCGGTGGAGTGTATGGTGCTGCGTCGTTCCAGTTCTCTACGGCACAGCTGGCCGACTGTTCAAGCGACGTGTCGGGCGAGATAAGTGCCAAAGCTGGTGTGGCTGCATACGCCGGAGGCGTGGCTGGCTCTGCTTCGGCCACGGTTGGCGACCGCGCAACGATAGCTTCCACTGGCAAAGTGGCTGCCGATGCTCCTACATTCGCCACTTGCGGCGGTGTGATAGGCAACGCTCTTGGCAACTCGTGTGCCTGTTATTCCATTATAGACGGCACTCTCAGCGTGTCGGAAGCCACGGGCGGCTCGCAAGTGGGCGGTGTTTTCGGCTCTATGTCGGGCAACAAGCGTTCGCCCAAGTCGGCCTTGGCCTGCTATACGCTCGTTTCAGGAAGCGTAAACGGTGGCGAAGGCTCGCTCATAGGTGCAATAAGCGGTCAGTGCACGGCCTACAGCATGCCGGAAACGTGCTACTGGTGGAGCGGCAACGACACGGTAAAGAGCGACACAGGCATTGATACGGAGACTGCAGACGGCAAACTGGAGTCGCGCGATGAGGCTTCGCTCAAAACTGCCATGGACTCCATGAACACAGCCATCGAGGAAAACGGCAGCTACACCTGCAAATACGCCTACAACGCCGAGACCGGCATACTCGATGTGGTGTCAACAGCTTCGGAAAGCGGCGAGTAAGCACTCGTAACCCAAACCTTTGGCATCCGTAAACGGTGCGTTTACGGGTGCTAAATGCCGTGTTTACGAGTCGTAAATGGCACGTTTACGATAGCTAAACGGTACGTTTGTTTTGGGAAACCGAAAGGTTGGCTGTAAGCGGACACCCGTTTCCCCGTGGAAAGTCTGCGGAATAGACACAGAAAAGGGGCGGCAGAACTTGTCTGTCGCCCCTTGTTGTTTATGCGGTTTGCCTCTTGGTCAGGCAAAAACCGGCGTTTCAATCAGTAAATGTTGCCGCTTCAATCAGCAAGTCTTGCCGTTTCAATCAGCAAATCTTGCCGCTTTAATCAGCAAATCTTGCGCGAACCGTCGCTTATCACGACATCATAGACCTTGGGAGCGTGGCCGAATTTGGCGGCAAACTTCTCCTTTGCGTCAGCAATGAACTTGTCGTAAAGCTCGTTCTTTACCAGATTGATAGTGCAACCGCCGAAGCCACCGCCCATGATACGGCTTCCTGTGACGCCGTTCTCCTTGGCTATGTCGTTGAGATAGTCGAGTTCTTCGCATGAAACCTCGTATTCCTTGGACAGACCGTAGTGGGTTTCGTACATCTTCTGGCCTACTGTCTCGTAGTCTCCGGCATTGAGGGCGTCGCACACGGCGAGTACGCGGTCCTTTTCGCCCAAGACAAACTTGGCACGGCGGTAGTCCTCATCACCAACCTCAGCCTTGACCTCTTCAAGTTGCTCCCATGTGCAGTCGCGCAGGGTCTCGAACTTTGCTTCTGGGTGCTTTGCGGCAATGTGTTTGACCACATTCTCGCAGCTGTTGCGGCGGTCGTTGTAGGGAGAGCCGGCCAATTCGTGCTTAACTACCGAATCCACGAGCACCAACTTGTAGCCTACGGGCTTGAAGGGGAAGTATTCAAACTCGCGGCTGCGGCAGTCGAGGCGCATGAGGCAGCCTTCCTTGCCGAAAACGCTGGCGAACTGGTCCATGATGCCGCAGTTTACGCCGCAATAGTTGTGCTCTGTGGCTTGTCCGGCAAGCACCATGTCCCACTTGCTCACCTTGTTGTCTCCAAAAAGGTCGTTGAGGGCGAACGCATAGCAGCTTTCAAGTGCGGCTGACGACGACATTCCCGCTCCAAGAGGCACGTCTCCGGCGAAGGCTGTGTTGAAGCCCTTGACGTCAACCCCGCGCTTCTTCATCTCCTGAACGATGCCGTAGATGTAGCGTGCCCAGCTTGCGCGCGGCCCCTGTGGGTCATTCACCTTAAATTCCACGCGGTCTTTCAGGTCAATGGAGTAGGCCATGATCGTGTCTGTACCGTTCGGACGTATTTCGCACATGATTCCTTTATCCACAGCCCCGGGGAAAACGAACCCGCCGTTATAGTCTGTGTGTTCACCTATAAGGTTTATGCGTCCCGGAGAGGCGTATATGCTTCCTTCCTTGCCGTCGAAATGCTTCAGGAAACGGCTTCTTACAAATTCAATATCCATGTCTTTTAATATTTAGAGTTAATAATGTCTTGTGTCAAATTAATAGTCTTCGTCGTGTATGGTTGTGCCTAAGCCGATGTGACTGCCGAAGTTGCAGAACCAGATGATGTAGGCGTAGAAGACAAACATTGCACACAGCGCAATGATAACGTTGGTATTGTCAACAATAATGCCCATGATGGGAGTCAGGATAGCCGCTCCGATGACACCAGTGTTGATGACTCCTGTTGCTGCCTTGGTGTGTGGGCCGAGCTTTTGCAGACCGAGGTTGAAGATAAGCGGCCACATTACGGAGTGGAACAGTCCTGCTGCGAGCATGAACCAGATGCCTATCATGCTGCTTTCAAACACCAGGGAGATGGCAATGCACGCTGCACCGAGGCAAAGGCATGCGGTAAGCAGCTTGCGGGGTCTGAATTTCGTGAGGATACCCGCACCTATGAAACGGCCGACCATCATTCCGCCCCAGTAATAAGCCAAGTATCCGGTGGACAAAGCGGCCAGTGCTGCGGTGTCCATGTCCGGGTGAAGGAGCTTAAAGCGGTAGGGCAGCATGGAGGGGACACCGATTTCGAGTCCCATATACATGAATATGCCCAAAGCACCCAGCCATACGTGGGGGTATTTGAACACACTGCTCTTGTATTCCCGGTGCAATCCGGCCTCTTCTGCCTGCTTTCCCTCGTCGATTTTCGGCAGTTTGAGGAATACAAGTATTATACATATAAGCAGGGTGAACGCGCCCAAGCCCAAGAAGGGGCCGGGTACGAACTCGGGAGCCGGCGCTTTGCCGTTTATTATCACATAGGTTATGAACAGCGGAGCGACGGTTGTCGCAACGGAATTCAACGCTTGGCTCAGTGTCATGCGGAACGCTCCTTTCTCGTGAGAGCCGAGAACCATCACGTAAGGGTTGGCCACGTTCTGCAACATCACCACTCCCATGGCCACAAGGCACATGGATGCGAGGAATATGGCATAGACATTTGCCCCGGCATTTATCGCCCAAGTGATGCCAAACGAGTTGATCATGAACCCGATACCGGCGACTGCCAGACCGAGAATGAGCGTGTTCTTGTAGCCGACCTTGCTCATCAGCAGTGCGAAAGGTATGGAAAGCAGGTACGCACCATAGAATGCAGAGTTGACGTATTGGCCTTCTTGTGCTGACAACTTGAATGCTTCTGAGCAGAACGCAATCATCGAGTTGTTCATAGTGGTGATGAATCCTATAAGGAAGCATACGATGAACACGACAATCAGTGCGAATGTGTAGTTCGGTTGTTGGTTTTTAGTCATTTTTCTTGTGTGTCTTTATGAAATAAGTTTGTTAGTTGTTGGTTGCCACTGTTGCGGTTTCCACATCGAAGAATGGGATTTCCCCTCCTCCGTACAGACGTTTCCGCTTCCATACGCAGGAGTTCTCACTTCTATACGTTGAAGTTTTTGCTTCTATACGCAGATGTTTCCGCTCCTACAAGCCGTGGTTTCTACTTCTCCACGCCGAATTTATAGATGGTCTTTTGCTTGTATTGCTCGCCCGCATTGAGCACTACCGACGGGAAATAGGGGTGGTTGGGAGTGTCGGGGAAGTGTTGGCACTCGAAACAGATGGCGGAACGGCGCGGGAATGTGGCTCCGTGCTGTCCTTTGTAGCCGTCTGCCCAGTTGTCAGTATAGACTTGAACGCCGGGTTCGGTCGTGTAAACCTCCATGGTGCGCCCGCTGTTGGGTTCTGTCACCTTGGCTGCGAAGCTCAGCTCGCCCTCTTCCTTCTTGTTAAGCACGAAGCAATGGTCGTAGCCGGCACCGTTCTTTATCTGTATGTCGTCGGCATCGATGTCCCTGCCCACGGGTTTGGGTGTGCGGAAGTCAAAGGGTGTGCCTTCCACGAAGCGTATTTCGCCTGTGGGGATGGACGTTTCGTCGATAGGAATATAATAGTTGGCGTTGATTTCGCAAACGAGATTGTCGATGGAAGGTGTCGGGTTTGCGATTCCGGCAAGGCTGAAAAAACCGTGATGTGTAAGGTTCATCACCGTTTTCTTGTTTGTACAGGCGAGGTACTCAATCACTAATTCGTTGTCATCGGTAAAGGTAAACTCTACAGTAACCCTAAATTCACCGGAGAAACCCTCTTCCCCGTAGGCTGAAACGTAGTGCAGTGCCAGTGAACGCGGCCCCATCTGACGTGCATCCCATACCCTTGAGTGGAAACCTGTGGGTCCTCCGTGCAGCGCATTGGGGCCGTTGTTGACGGCAAGCTGGTATTCCTTGCCGTTCAGGATGAAGTTTCCGCGTGCTATGCGGTTGCCATAGCGTCCGATAAGTGTGGAGAGAAACGGCTCGGGGCTGTTGATTACATCTTGGATATTGTCGTGTCCCTGTATGACATTCGCCACTTTACCGTTCTTGTCCGGCACCATTATTGCGACAACCGCCCCTCCGTAGTTGGTTATTGCCACTTCATATCCTTTTCTGTTGCGGAGTATGTACAGGTCAGTCTTCTTTCCGTTGATCGTAGTCTGAAAGTCTTTGCGGTTCAGACCACACATATTCGCAGTCTCAGTGGTTGTGTTAGTCATAAGTACGTCGTTTTTAGTTATTGATTATGTTATTGCAAAGTAACCGAAAAAAAACGAATATGACAAACTGAAGCGCAAGAAAAAACGTTCGAAGTGTGTTAAAAACAGCTAAGTAATGTTCAAAGACTAGCTAATGAAAAGCTGACATAAAGTCGGCAACCACATAGCTGCTTCCTCCTATGAATATGAGATCGTCTTCGCAAACGGCCGAGTTAGCTGCCTTAAATGCCGCACTTACGGTGGCGAAACAGCCGCCTTTCAGACCGTAAACCGCCGCCTTTTCTTTCAGGACGCGCTCGTCCATCGCCCGTTTGTTGTCCGCTTTGGTAAAATAATACGTTGCGTCCTTGGGCAAAAGCGCCAGCACTCCGTCTATATCCTTGTCGGCCACCATCCCGAACACGATGTGTTTGCTGCGGCAAGGCGTGGCCTTGAGCTGCCGGCTGAGGTATGTCCATCCGCCAACGTTGTGCCCCGTGTCGCAAATCACCCTCGGTTTCAGTCCCACAGTCTGCCATCTGCCGGCCAGACCTGTGCTGGTTGCCACCTGCGAGAAGCCGCTTTTCACGCATTCAATGATGTTTTTTTCGACAAAGACATCGCTGCTTTCTGCAAGAGTATCAATGACTTTCAGCACTGTGTTGGCGTTTTTCTTCTGGTAGATGCCGCTCATGTCGCCGTGAACCGTGCCGTATGAAACCGTTGTGTAGTCCATTCCGCAACCGTCGCCGGCCAGTTCGGCCGCAGTGACTTCCGGGTTGTCTTCAGCAAACACTATCGTTGAGTTCACGGAACGGGCTTTCGCCTCAAACACAGGCCGCGTTTCCGCGGTCGCTTCGCCTATCACCGCGGGCACACCCGGCTTTATTGTCCCCGCTTTCTCGCCGGCTATCTTCGCCAGAGTGTCGCCGAGAAACTGCGTGTGGTCAAAGCTGATGTTGGTAATGACCGAGACAATGGGCGTAATGATGTTGGTGCAGTCCAGCCTTCCGCCGAGTCCCACCTCAATAACGGCCACGTCAACGCCCATATCGCTGAAATATTTGAAGGCCAAAGCCGTGGTCACTTCGAAGAAAGAGGGGTGGAGAGGCTCAAAGAAAGCCCTGTTCTCCTCAACAAACCTTACCACATAGTCCTCGGAAACGGGAGTGCCGTTGATGCGTATGCGCTCCTTGAAGTCCACCAGATGCGGCGATGTGTACAGTCCAACCCTGTATCCGCACTGCTGGAGTATGGCGGCTATGGTGTGCGAACACGACCCCTTGCCGTTCGTTCCGGCCACGTGTATGGTCTTGTAGTTGCGGTGCGGATGGCCGAAACGGTCGTCCAGCGCAAGCGTGTTTTGCAGTCCCTCCTTGTATCCGGCCGCCCCTTGCCGCTCAAACATCGGCATCTGGCTGAACAGATAGGCTGTCGTTTCCCGATAATCCATTTGCTTGTATATGATAAATTGTCCGATGGTGTATGGTAAATCGTTGGCTTGTATATGATAAATCGTCCGATTGTGTATGGTAAATCGTTGGCTTGCGTATGATAAATGTTTCGCTTTTGTATAATAGCCGCTTGCCTGCACATGACAGTCCGTGCGCCTATATATAATAATGTATAGGGAAAGGGGGCAGAGACGGCGTGCCCGATTGTCTGAGTCGCCTCTTCTGAGCCGAACGCATCATCGTTTTTCTGCCGTCTTTGCCCCCTTCGCTGTCGCCGCAGCCCGGTTTGCCTTAGTCAAAGAAGTGCTTGAACTTTTGGAATATGGACTGTTTCGTGGCGTAGTCGCCCTTGAAGTTGTCGCTGTCCCTGAAGTTTTCCACAGCCTCCCGCTCATCCTTGTTCAGCGTCTTGGGCACATACACGCTTATGTTAACTATCAAGTCACCGCGACCGTGCCCGTAGCCCTGCACAGCCGGCAGCCCTTTGCCCCGCAGACGCAGTGTCTTGCCCGGCTGAGTGCCGTTGTCTATCTTCACTTTCACCTTGGTTCCCTCGATTGTGGGTATCTCCGCTTCACCACCGAGAGCCGCTGTGGGGAAGTCAAGCAGCAGGTTATAGACCACATCGTTGCCGTCGCGCACGAAAGTGTCGTTGCTTTCCTCCTCGATATACACCTGTATGTCGCCGTTAACCCCGTTGTGCGGCCCTGCGTTTCCCTTGCCCGGCACATTGACAACCATGCCTTCGGCCACGCCGGCGGGTATGTTTATCTCAACTACCTCTTCGCCTTTCTCCACGCCACTGCCGCCGCACTGGTGACATTTGTTCTTTATCACCTTGCCCTCTCCGCCACATGTGGGGCAAACGCTTTGGGTTTGCATCATGCCGAAGATGCTTTGGGCAGTGCGAGTCACCACACCTGCGCCGTGGCAAGTGGGGCATGTCTCGGCCTGACTGCCCGCTTCAGCTCCGCTACCATGGCAGTGCGAGCACGTAACGTCCTTGCGCACCTTGAATTTCTTGGTCACTCCTGTGGCTATCTCGGCCAGTGACAGCCTTACCTTGAGCCTTAAGTCACCGCCACGGTACTGTGCAGGCCTGTGTTGTCCGCCTCCGAAGCCGCTGAAGCCCCTTGCGCGGCCTCCGAAGATATCGCCGAACATGGAGAAAATGTCGTCCATGTCCATGCCGGCACCGCCTCCGAAGCCTCCAAAGCCGCTTCCTGCCGGTCCGTTGAAGCCGAACTGGTCATACTGCTGCCGCTTTTGTGCGTCGTGAAGCACGTCGTAAGCCTCTGCGGCTTCCTTGAATTTCTCCTCTGCCTCCTTGTTTCCAGGGTTGCGGTCGGGGTGGTATTTGATGGCAATCTTGCGGTATGCCTTCTTTATCTCGTCCTCCGACGCGGTTTTCTCCACGCCCAGCACCTCATAGTAGTCTCTTTTTGCCATTGCGTTAAGGTCGTTTTTCCGTTGTGTGGCTTATAGTTGGTGCACTATTGTCCCACTGCCACTTTGGCGTGGCGTATCACTTTTTCGTTCATTGTGTAGCCGTTGAGCACGCAGTCGAGCACTTTGCCCTTCTTGTCGTCGCCCATTCCCGGCACCATGGCTATCGCTTCGTGCACGTCAGTGTTGAAGTCGGCATCAGCCGTTTCTATCTTTTTCACTCCCAAACTTTCGAGTGCTTTCTGGAATTTGGTGTATATAAGCTCGATACCTTCCCTCAACACCTTCGGGTCGTCGGTCTTTTCACCGTTTGCAATGGCGCGTTCCATGTCGTCAAGCACCGGGAGAATGGCCGAAACTGCCTTTTCTCCGCCGTTCAGAATAAGCTCCGCCTTTTCCTTAAGCGTGCGTTTGCGATAGTTGTCAAACTCGGCTACGGAGCGCAGGTACTTGTCTTTCAGCTCTTCAATCTGCCTGTTGGCTGCATCAAGCGGCGACTCTTCCTCCTTGTCTTCGGCGGTTTCGTCTTGCGGATTGCCGTTTTCTTCAGCGTTTTCCGTGCCGTTGCATGCGTTTTCCTGACCTTCCTGCTGTTCTTTCTCCTGCACATCACCGTCGGTGACGTTTATGTCTTTCTCCTTTTTCATCTTTGTTTTTGCTTTAATGTCGTTGCCTTTCACTCTGCAAAAAGCGTGCCGCAAGTCCACAGACCTACTCTCCGTACATCTTGGCCTTAAGCTCTTTGATGTCCTCGTCGTATATATATTGGTCGTATTCCATCAGTTTGTCGATGGTGCCTTTGGGAGTCAGCTCGATAATGCGGTCGGCTACGGTCTGGATGAACTCGTGGTCGTGACTGGCAAAGAGTATGTTACCCTTGAAAGTAACGAGGTTGTTGTTGAAAGCCTGTATGCTTTCGAGGTCGAGGTGGTTGGTTGGTGTGTCGAGAATGAGGCAGTTGGCGTTGCGCAGCTGCATCCTTGCTATCATGCAGCGCATCTTTTCGCCTCCGCTAAGCACGTTGACTTTCTTCTGAACGTCCTCCTCTTTGAACAGCATACGGCCGAGAAAGCTCTTCATCATCACCTCGTTGCCCTTGCCAAACTGGCTCAACCAGTCCACCAAGTTGAGGTCGCAGTCGAAGAAACTGGTGTTGTCGAGCGGCAGGTATGCCGTGGTTATGGTCACTCCCCACTTGTATTCGCCGGCGTCGGGCTGGCGGTTGCCGTTGATAATCTCGAACAGTGCGGTCATGGCCTTGGGGTTGTGGCTGAGGAACACGGTTTTCTGTCCTTTCTCGATGGTGAAGTTCACGTTGTCAAACAGCACCGTGCCGTCGGTATCTGTTGCCTTCAGTCCGCTAACCTCAAGTATTTGCGTTCCCGGTTCGCGCTCCATCTGGAATATGATGCCCGGATACTTGCGCGAAGAGGGGCGTATTTCCTCAACGTTCAGCCTTTCGAGCATCTTCTTGCGGCTGGTTGTCTGCTTGCTCTTGGCCACATTTGCCGAGAAACGGCGTATGAACTCCTCCAGTTCCTTGCGTTTCTCTTCGGCTTTCTGCCGTTGGTTCTGTGCCTGGCGCAGGGCTAACTGTGAACTCTCGTACCAGAACGAGTAGTTACCCGAGAAGACAGTGACCTTACCGAAGTCTATATCCACCGTCTGTGTGCTCACTGCGTCGAGGAAGTGGCGGTCGTGGCTCACCACGAGTACGGTTTGCTCTATGTTTCCGAGGTATTCCTCAAGCCACATGACCGTATCCAGGTCCAGGTCGTTGGTCGGCTCGTCGAGAAGCAGGTTGTCGGGATGTCCGAACAGTGCCTTGGCGAGCATAACCCTCACCTTTTCGGTGTTGGACAGTTCGCTCATCATCTTGTCGTGCAGGTTGTCCTTCACACCGAGGTTGGTCAGCATCTGGTCGGCATCGCTTTCCGCGTTCCATCCGTCCATCTGTGCGAACTTGTCCTCCAGTTCCGCCACCTTGATGCCGTCTTCCTCGTTGAAGTCGGGCTTCATGTAGAGTGCTTCGCGCTCCTTCATGTTCTGCCACAGGGGCTGGTGCCCCATGAGAACGGTGTCCCTGACGCTGTAACTGTCATACTTGAAGTGGTCCTGCTCCAATACAGACAGGCGTTCTCCCGGCCCCATCTCCACAGAGCCTTTGTTTGGTTCCAGCTCACCGCTTATTGCCCGCAGCAAAGTTGACTTTCCTGCTCCGTTAGCGCCGATTACGCCATATATATTCCCGTTAGTAAACTTCAGGTTCACGTCCTTATAGAGAACCTTCTTGCCGAATTGTATGGCAAGATTAGATACTGTAATCATCTCCTTTTTACCTTATTTATATAATTAAGCGGCTGCAAAATTACAACTAATTTCCTACATTTCAAAATAAATGTGGCGCGTGCCGTACCGCAGTCCGTGCGCCCATTTCCGCAAAGGGTCGGGTTACGGGTCGCAAACCGCCCGTTTGCGTATGCTAAAGCGGCGGTTTAGGGGTCGTAAACGGGCGGTTTGTTGCGGCACAGTGCCACGGTGTGTCCCAAAACCGCACGGGGCAGACATTGTGGCAGTGCTGTTTTTTGTCACAAGGAGGGTAGGGAAAAGGGCTGTGTAAACGTATTATGAATGTAAACGTGAACAATAAGAAAACAGACAGAGGAATACAGTTATGGCAAACAGATATTTGTTGGGCTTTGACGTAGGCAGCAGCTCGGTCAAGGCATCGCTTGTGGATGCCGATACGGGCAAGTGTGCGGCATCGGCGTTCTTCCCTGAGAAAGAAGCGCCCATACTTGCGGTCAAAAAGGGCTGGGCCGAGCAGGACCCGCAGTCGTGGTGGCGCTATGCAAAGCAGAGCCTGGCCAAGATAATGGCCGACACTGGCGCCAAAGGAAGCGACATCAAGGCCATCGGAATATCCTATCAGATGCACGGACTCGTGTGTGTGGACAAGGACATGAAGCCTTTGCGCAACGCTATAATATGGTGTGACTCGCGTGCAGTGCCCTATGGCGACAAGGCTTTCGACGGTATAGGCCGCGAGAAGTGTCTGTCCCATCTGCTCAACTCGCCGGGAAACTTCACGGCGGCTAAGCTCGCATGGGTGAAAGACAATGAGCCTGACATATACAATAAGGTGTATAAGATGATGCTTCCGGGCGACTATCTCGCCCTATGTCTTAGCGGTGAGGCTAACACTACGGTGAGCGGACTGAGCGAAGGCATGTTCTGGGACTTCAAGAACGGGCGAGTGGCTGACTTCCTGCTTGACTACTACGGTTTCAAACCGTCGGTTATACCCGACATAGTGCCCACGTTCAGTGTGCAGAGCCGCGTGTCTGCACAGGCTGCGGCCGAGACCGGGCTGGCCGAAGGCACGCCCATAACATACAGAGCCGGCGACCAACCGAACAACGCCCTTAGTCTTAACGTGTTCAATCCGGGCGAGATAGCATCCACAGCCGGTACGTCGGGAGTGGTCTATGGAGTGCTCGGTGAGGTGAATTACGACCGCAAGAGTCGTGTAAACACCTTTGCCCACGTCAACCACACGCCCAATCAGACGCGCTTGGGCGTACTTCTGTGCATCAACGGCACGGGCATTCTCAACGCATGGGTGCGCCGCACGGTGGCCCCGGAGGGCATCGGCTATGCAGAAATGAACGACCTTGCCGCCACAGTGCCCATAGGCAGCGACGGCGTGTCGGTCATTCCGTTTGGCAACGGAGCCGAACGGGTGCTCGAAAACATGGAGACGGGCTGCATTGTCAGCGGCATCAATTTCAACAAACACGGCAAGGCGCATATAGTACGTGCCGCTCAGGAGGGCATAGTGTTCAGCTTCTGCTACGGTATGGAGGTGATGCGGCAGATGGGAATGGACATCAGGAAGATACACGCAGGGCGTGCCAATATGTTCCTAAGCCCGCTTTTCCGCGACACACTGGCCGGAGTGAGCGGTGCAACCATCGAGCTGTATGACACCGACGGCAGCGTTGGAGCGGCCAAGGGTGCGGGCATCGGCGCAGGAATATACAGTAACAACGACGAAGCGTTTGCCTCACTGGAGCGGTTGCAGGTAATTCGTCCCGACGAAAGCCGCGCCGAAGAGTACCAGGCGGCCTACCAGGCGTGGAAAGACCTGCTGGTAAAGAATATGTAGATTGATAAAAGAAAGATAAGTAGTAACATTACGGGTGCAAATCAAACGGGTTGCATCCAAAACCTAAAAACATTTAAGTATTATGACAAAAGAGTATTTCCCTCAAATCGGCAAGATACCGTTTGAAGGCGTTGAGAGCAAAAACGTATTGGCATTCCATTACTATGATGCCGATAAGGTTGTTATGGGTAAAAAGATGAAAGACTGGCTGAAATTCGCCCTTGCGTGGTGGCATACCCTTGGAGGCGCATCGGCTGACCAGTTCGGTGGGCAGACACGAAGCTACGAGTGGGACAAGTCAGACTGCGCCATTCAGAGGGCAAAGGACAAGATGGACGCCGGTTTTGAGATAATGCAGAAGCTCGGAATCGAGTATTTCTGCTTCCACGACGTTGACCTTGTTGACGAAGGAGCAACGGTTGAGGAATATGAAGAGCGCATGAAAGCCATAACGGACTACGCTTTGGAGAAGATGAAGGCAACGGGCGTGAAGCTGTTGTGGGGCACTGCCAACGTCTTTGGCAACAAACGCTACATGAATGGTGCGGCTACAAACCCCGACTTCGATGTGGTTGCGCGCGCAGTAGTGCAGATTAAGAACGCTATCGATGCCACTATCAAACTTGGAGGCACCAACTACGTGTTCTGGGGCGGCCGTGAGGGCTATATGAGTCTGCTCAATACGCAGATGCAACGTGAGAAGAACCACCTCGCAACCATGCTCCGCGGTGCAAGAGACTATGCCCGCAGCAAAGGCTTCACGGGCACTTTCCTCATAGAACCGAAGCCAATGGAACCCACGAAGCACCAGTATGACGTGGATACAGAGACGGTTATAGGTTTCCTTCGCGCCAACGGACTCGACAAAGACTTCAAGGTGAACATTGAAGTGAACCATGCAACACTGGCCGGGCACACCTTTGAGCACGAGTTGGCGGTGGCTGTTGACAACGGAATGTTGGGTTCGATTGACGCAAACCGTGGCGACTATCAGAACGGATGGGACACCGACCAGTTCCCAATAGACAACTTTGAGCTTACACAGGCCATGATGCAGATAATCCGCAACGGCGGTTTGGGCAACGGCGGCAGCAACTTCGACGCCAAGATACGCCGCAATTCAACCGACCCGGAGGACATTTTCATCGCCCACATAAGCGGTATGGACGCAATGGCGCGTGCCCTTGAGAACGCAGCCGCCATACTTGAGCAGAGCGAACTGCCCGCTATGCTGAAGGAACGCTACGCCAGCTTCGACTCAGGCATCGGAAAAGACTTCGAAAACGGCAAACTCAGCTTCGAGCAAGTGTATGAATACGGCAAGAAAGTGGGCGAGCCAAAGCAGACAAGCGGCAAGCAGGAGAAGTACGAGACCATCGTTGCGCTTTACGCAAAGTAGGGTTGCGGCGGCTTTCCCGGCGGCTGCCGCAGTCCGGCAAGGCCGTTGATGGAGACGATATGAACCGGTTTCGTCCGGTATTGAAACGGTTTTTGCACTCTGATCGTTTGTGCTGTGAATGGTATGGCGGTCAGTCCGGCCACGGGCACAGGCGGTTTGAGTGCAAAAAGCCTTTGAAACACGACTAACGGCAGTTGCCCTGAAGAAGACAACTGTACGGGTTTTGAAACGTAAAAAGAACTATGACGACTGATAAAATAAGGATTAAGGACATCGCAAGCCGTTCCGGAGTGTCGGTAGGTACGGTAGATAGGGTGCTGCACAACAGGCCTAACGTGTCGAAAGACGCACGCGAGAAGGTGGAAAAGGCCCTCAAAGAGATGGACTACCGCCCGAATGTGTATGCGAGTGCGCTGGCTTACAACAAGAAGTATCTGTTTTACTTCATAATACCCAAGCACGAATCGGAGGCATACTGGCAGGAAATAGAAGACGGGGCTATGGAATCCTGTGAGCGGAGGCGCGACTTTCATGTGACAGTCAGGGTGAAATACTACAGCAGGTTTGACCTTGACACCTTCAAAGCGATTGCCGGAGAGTGCCTGAACGCCCGTCCTGACGGCGTAGTGGTAGTCCCTTCAAAACTTGACATAACGCGTGAGTTCACTGACAAGCTGCATGAGCAGACAATACCGTTCGTGTTGCTCGACTCATACATGCCGGATTTGAAGCCTCTGGCGTTCTATGGCCAGGATTCCTTTTGCAGTGGCTACTTCGCAGGGCGCATGTTGATGCTCATAGCCGCCCGGGAGACGGAGATAATGCTGATGAAACAGATGAAGCACGGCAACGTTGCGAGCAAGCAACAGGAGAACCGGGAGACTGGATTCCGCCACTATATGCGCGACCACTTCCCCGATGTGAAGATTACGGAGGTCAATTTGCCGCTGGATGTTGACCGTTCCGAATACGACAACATACTTGAAGACTTCTTCAAGACGCACCCCCACGTCCACCACTGCATCACTCTCAACTCAAAAGCCCACCTCGTGGGAGATTTTCTGTTGCGCAGCAACCGGCGGGACGTGCAGATAATGGGCTACGACATGGTGGGTAAGAACGACAAGTGCCTGCGTGAGGGAGCCATCTCGTTCCTTATCGCGCAGCATGCCTACCTTCAGGGCTACGCTTGCGTGGAGTGCCTGTTTGAAGCCGTGGTACTTAAAAAAGAGGTAACGCCTGTCAACTACATGCCGATTGAGCTTCTGACACGCGAAAACATAGACTTCTACCGCCGCGAACAGCTCTGATACAGGTGCCGGAAGGTCGCTGCGGGACAACGACAACGCCATTGAAAACATTAAAACAAATAACAACTAATTTATGGAACAAACATTTATAAAGATAGACCCCAAGGACACGGTGGTGGTCTGTCTGCAATCGAAGAAGAAAGGCGACGTGATAGAGGTTGACGGTAGGGCGATAACCGTCAGTCAGGACACTCCTGCCGGCCACAAGATACTGCTTTCAGACACTCCTGCCGGCACGGATATTATCAAGTACGGCTATCCTATCGGCCACGCAAAGGTTGACCTAAAGGCTGGAGACTGGGTGAATGAGAACAATCTGAAGACCAATCTCGCCGGCACACTGGCCTATGAGTACAAGCCCGTGGCCGAGTCGCTTGCGATAAAGGACGAGAAGCGCACCTTTAAGGGCTACGTCCGCAAGAACGGAGACGTGGGTACGCGCAACGAACTGTGGATAGTTCCTACCGTCGGATGCGTCAACGGCATAGCGGAGAAGCTCGCTTCAAAGATGAGGAACGAGACAGACGGGAAGGGAATAGACTCCATTTACGCCTGGCACCACAACTATGGCTGCTCGCAACTCAGCGGTGATCACGAGAACACCCGCAAGGTTTTGCGCGACATAGTGCTGCATCCCAATGCAGGAGGCGTGCTTGTGCTCGGCTTAGGGTGCGAGAACAACCAGCCTGACAAGTTTGCTGAGCTTCTTGGAGACTACGATAAGGAGCGAATAAAGTTCCTTGTGGTGCAACAGGTGGAGGGCAACGAGCTTGAAGTGGGCATGGATTTGTTGCGCCAACTGTACGCTACGGCCAGCAAGGACGTGCGTGTGGATGTGCCGGTGGACAAGTTGCGTGTCGGATTGAAGTGCGGTGGCAGTGACGGATTTAGCGGTATCACAGCCAATCCGCTTGTGGGACGCTTCTCAGACTGGCTCGTGGCGCAGGGCGGAACCTCCGTTCTCACCGAGGTACCTGAGATGTTCGGCGCCGAAACCATACTGATGAACCGCTGCAAGACCGAGGATTTGTTCCGCAAAACGGTCAGCATGGTCAACGATTTCAAGGAATATTTCCTCAGCCACGGCGAGCCTGTCGGTGAAAATCCGTCGCCCGGAAACAAGGCCGGCGGTATCTCTACGCTTGAAGACAAGGCTCTCGGCTGCACCCAGAAGTGCGGCCGCGCCCCGGTAAGCGGTGTGCTTGAGTATGGCGACCGGCTGCAATGCAACGGTCTGAACCTGCTTTCAGCCCCCGGCAACGACCTTGTTGCATCCACCGCACTGGCCTCCGCCGGCTGCCATATAGTGCTCTTCACCACCGGAAGGGGCACGCCTTTCGGCACTTTCGTGCCCACAATGAAGATAGCAACCAACCCCACACTGGCCGCAAACAAGCCCAACTGGATTGATTTCAGTGCCGGACAGCTCGTTGAAGGCAAGGACTGGGACGAGGTGGTGCCGCAGTTCATCGACAAGATACTGGCAGTTGCAAGCGGCGAACGGACGCGCAACGAGGAGAACGACTACCGTGAGATAGCCATCTTCAAGAACGGAGTGACGCTATAGCCGCAGTTTCATACAGCCTGTGCCGGGGTTTTCCGCCCCGGCACACGGTTTTTATGCGACAAACCGCCCGTTTGCGGGTCGTAAACAGCCGGGTTTTGCACCGTAAACGGCCAGGTTACGGGTCGTAAACCGCCTGTTTGGCAAGCTCAAGCCGCCGGGTTTTGAACGGTGACTCTGCGCAGTATTAACCATAAACGTTTAGGATACACAGTATTACAGGTATGGACAGAAGAAAAGGATTGCTGGCTTTAAGTCCGTTAGTGGTGTTCATTTGCCTCTATTTGGTCACGTCTATAGTTGCCGGAGACTTCTATAAAGTGCCGATAACCGTGGCTTTCATGCTTGCATCCGTATATGCCGTGGCCGTCAACCGCAGTGTTCCCTTGCGCCAACGCATCGAGATGTTCAGCCGAGGGGCTGGCTCTCCCGGCATGATGCTGATGCTTTGGATATTCATACTGGCCGGAGCTTTTGCCAACAGTGCCAAGGTTATGGGCAGTATCGAGGCCACTGTCAACCTCGCAATTGGCCTTTTGCCGGGTCATATGCTGCTTGCCGGACTGTTTGTGGCGGCCTGTTTCATCTCCTTTTCCATCGGTACGAGTGTTGGAACCATAGTGGCTCTTGCTCCGATAGCGGCAGGTATAGCCCACGCAACGGGTGCGAGCGTGCCGCTGCTTACGGCGGTTGTCATGGGCGGCTCGTTCTTCGGCGACAACCTCTCGTTCATTTCCGACACTACAATCGTGGCCACATCCACCCAGGGGTGCCGGCTTAGCGACAAGTTCCGCGCCAATCTGCTCATCGTACTGCCCGCTGCGCTGGTGGTACTCGGTGTGTATCTCTTCATGGGCAGCCGCATTGACTTTGCCGCAGAGGCGCAACCGGTGGACTATCTCAAGGTGTTGCCCTATATAGTGGTGCTCGTTACGGCCTGTATGGGGTTGAATGTCATGGCCGTACTCACGCTTGGCATCATGCTGACCGGCGCAATAGGCATCTTTGAAGGTGTGTTTGATGTCTATGGATGGTTCGGTGCTATGGGCGAAGGCATTGCCGGCATGGGCGAACTGATGACCATAACGCTTCTGGCCGGCGGACTTCTTGAAGTGATAAAGGCTAATGGCGGCATCGACTGCATCATTGACGCACTCACACGCCGCATCCGGAGCAAGCGTGGGGCGGAGTTGAGCATCGCAGGGCTGGTGGGCGTGATAGACATCTGCACCGCCAACAACACTGTAGCCATAATTACCGTAGGCGGAATAGCCAAGAGAATAGGCGACCACTTCGGAGTTGACAACAGGAAGTGCGCGAGTATCCTCGACACAATGTCGTGTTGCGTGCAGGGACTCATACCCTACGGTGCGCAAATGCTCATGGCAGCGGGTCTTGCCTCGGTCAATCCCGTGTCAATAGTTCCCTATTTGTATTACCCGATGGCCATAGGCGTTGCCACGATACTGGCCATATTGGTGCGCTATCCGCGCCGTTTTTCGTGAGAATATGGACGTTATCCAGCGAAATTTCTTCCGCTTGCTGCGTAGCGGAACGTTCGGTGACAACACGCAAGTGGAGCCTATGTCGGCGTGGAAGTGGCGGCGGATATACCAAGTGTCGCTCATTCATGGCGTGACAGCCCTTGTGGCCGACGGCATAAGGCACCATTCCGGCGACTTTTTTATGCAACTGCCACCGGATCTGGCCGCTTCGTGGGAAAAAACCGTGGCCGGCATCGAGGCTGACAACCGCAACTGCAACATCAGTGTGTCCGAACTCTTCGCAAAACTCGGCGGAATGCACCTGCGACCCATACTCCTGAAGGGACAGGGGCTGGCTTCGCTCTATCCAAACCCGCTCCACCGCACGTGTGGAGACATCGATTTCTACTTTCCGTTCGCCGCCCAGGGGCGCAAAGCCGACGACTGGGTCAAGGCAAACGGCACTGACGCGTGTGTCGGAGACAAGGGTATCTGGCAGTATTCGTGGCACGGAACCATGGTGGAGCATCATCATAGGGCGCAGAAACTGACCAATCCACTGCTCAACCGCCGCCTTCAAGGCATCATAAACAGGGAGATAAGGTGCTGCGACTCGGCTTTCGCCATCGTCAACGGCACGAAGGTGGAGGTCATACCGCCCACTCTCAACCTGCTACTCATCATGCTGCGGATAGCACGCTACGTGATAAGTGAAGGTATCTGCCTGAAACAGATTATAGACCTCGGCATGTTCCTGCGCAACATGGGCGACAAGGTTGACTATGTGAAGCTGCAAGGATGGATAACCCGGCTCGGCATGGAACGTATGGCTCGGCTCGAGTGGGCGCTGCTGGTGCACTTGTTCAACTTCAGTGACGCGGAAATACAGTTTGTGGAGCACGCCCGCGACGAGGATCTCGGCAGGATAAAGGCAGATATCTTCCGCCTTGCTGGCAGCCACTCGGCCGACTGGTACTTCACACAGGGCAAGAACATCTTTGTACACAACACCAATTCGGGCGCAATGGTATGGTATATACGCCACAGCACCCGCTATTTCAAGTACTATCCCAAGGAGACAGCCACCAGTTTCGTGTCGTCTTTCATCCACTCCCTGTCGCATATCGAGGAGTAACCCGGAGCTTTCCGTGGAATAACCCGGAGGCTTTTGAAGAACAGTCCGGGGCTTTCCGTGGAGTAAAGCGGAGCTTTCTTGAGCCGAACCGCAGGGTCTTTTACGGCAAACGGGCGGGTTACGCACTGTAACCCGCCCGTTTGGCATTTGTAACCCGGCCGTTTACGGGGCGTAAACAGGCCGTTTGTTATTCGGAATGTTACGGTCTGAAGCCGCCGCTACTGCCAGTTGTCGCAGCAGTGACCGTGGTTGACGACGTTCCGCTGGTCATTGTGTAGCTGCTACCCGACGAGAGACCGGCACAGGAGATAAGGACAGAGCTGCCACCCCCGAAGCCTCCGCCGCCGGGACCGCCTCCATGACCGCCCTGACCGCCGCCTTGGCTCGACGAAGTGTAGGTGCTGGGCACGGTAAACGTGGCAAGTACGGTGCTGCCGCTCTTCAGTGTAATCTCAGAGCTGGCGGATACCGACATCGAACCGCTGACATAGGGTTGCGTGGAGGCCGATGTGCTGGGCACAGAGTTGCCTCCGCCGACGGCAAGCAGCGTTCCGCCGGTGAAAACCACCGAATATCCGTCCTCTTCATTGGCGTCTATTCCGCACTCAGGCGACGTTGTACCGAACGCACGGATAACTCCGCCGCTGATATACAAGTTTCCGTTGGCGTCAAGTCCGTCGTTGTTGGATGCTACAACGGTGAGGTCGCCACCCTTAATATACATGTGGCTGGAAGAATTGATGCCGTCGTCATACGAATTGATAACGATTGTGCCGTCGTTCACGGTCAGTTCCGACTTGCTTTCGATGCCTTCCGCACCGTTGCCTTTTGTGGTTACGTTGACGGTGCCGCCGTTTATGGTGACGTTACCGTCTATCTTTATGCCCTTGGCCGACGACTTCTGGTCGCTGGTGAGGTTGTCGGTGTTGCCTGTATAGTTGTCATAGCTGGTGCCGTTGACGTATGCATACAGTCCGCCTGTGGTGGTTATGGTTATGTCGCCGCCGTTTATCACCAGCGTACTGTCGCCATTGATGCCCTTACCGCCGCCTCCGGAACTCGTAAGTGTGAGAGTTCCGCCGTCAATCTGTATTGCGCCGTCTGCGCTAAGGCAGCTTGCGGCCTTTGTCTTGGCGTCATCCGAGTCCCACTCGCCGCCTCCCGATGTGCTGACGGTTATTGTGCCGTCAGTAACCAGCAGGTTGCCCTCGGCCTTAAGCCCCTTGGTGGCCGTGCCCGTCACGCTTATGTTGACCGTGCCGCCGCTTATGGTCAGCGAACCCGTGTCTTCAGCCTCGCGGTCGGTGTCGTCCTTGTATGAAACCTGTACGCCGTCGTCGGCCACACCCGACACATTCAGCTCGCCACTCTCCAAGAGAAAGTACTGGTTGCAGTTGATACCGTCCTTAACTGCCGCAAGCACGTTGACAGTGCAGTTCTTCATTGTCACATACTCCTTGGCATAGATGGCGTGGGCGGTGTTTCCATAGACGTTGAGCGTACCTTTTCCCTTCAGTTCCAGGTGGCCTTTGCACACGATACAGCCCTTCTGACTGCCCGAAGTGCCATCGGTGAGGGTATTCTCCGTACCCTTCTTCACGCTCAGGTCTATGCGTTTGCCGTTCTGAATGTCCAGTGCAGCCCCGGAGGGGTTGGTCAGAGTGAGACCGTTAAGCTCTATTGTGGCCTTGTAGGAGCCGCTTAGCGCAAACGCTCCGTCGGTTGACGAACCGCTAAGCGTGTAGGTAATCTCGCCGCAGGTGTCGTCGCTCACGTCAGAGCTTTGCTCTATGCTCACGTGTGCGCCGG
Organism: bacterium; assembly: GCA_963636905.1. Taxonomy (GTDB): domain Bacteria; phylum Bacteroidota; class Bacteroidia; order Bacteroidales; family Bacteroidaceae; genus Prevotella. The sequence continues at coordinate 1,426 of CAVHML010000008.1, read as the reverse complement.
TTACGGTAGCATCCACATACTTTGCCACATTGCCGGCCACCGTTACCGAGGCTGAAGTGCCGTCGTAAACCACGCTTACGGCATTGTCCGTCACCTCGCTCTCGTCAACATACATCTTCGTAATGTCGCTCAGACTGACCGTTCTGCCCAACACAGTGAGCGTTTCCCCGTTGTTATATACCATATCCCCGGCCTGTGACGACGGCACGGCGTAGGTTACGTTGCCGACAACGACGTTGAGCGTCTGCGCAGACAGGCCGGTCACCGCTGCCAGAGCGAGTGCCAACATATAGAAAGTCTTTCTCATTTTACTGCAACTTTAAGGGTTTTACCATTGCTCTTCACTATATACACACCGGCACTCACGCCGTTGCGCAAGGCATCGGCACTGTCAAACGAGCCTAACCTCACGCCCGAAAGCGTATAGACGTCCAGTTTGCCGAGGCTGTCAGTGCCCTTTACATCAGAAATGGCGGTGAGATTGTCCGCAGAGAAGTACATCCGGCTGAGGCTGGCAGCGTCTATTTCGTAGCTGTCAGTGCCGTTGTCGGCCAGCAACTTGCCGTTTGAGAAGGTCACGGTAAGCGAGTTGACGCTTACAGAGCGTACAGTACCGTCCTGCGTCTCAAACGAAAGATAAGGATAGGTGTCGGCTCCGGCTCCCGCAAACGGCAGACCGGCCAGTGCCAAAATCAATAGTTTCTTCTTCATAATCCTAACTTCACTATGGTTTGTTTATATGTTTACGTTATAGAGCAAGCCCTTGTCGTGTATGTGACAAGCCCCTGTCGCTACCGCAAAGCGGCGGCACAACGTCAGGCAAAGTGCCGTTTTTCGATGCAAATATAACTTTTTCGGGCTGGAACCCCAACATTTTTCAACCAACACCGCCATTCTTTCAACGAAATGCCACTTGTTTAAGAAACTACAACTGTATGGATACGCCGGCAAAAACGCCGTGTCTGTTATGCGTAACAGACCGTTCAGCATGCCTGACAACGGCATTTTGGCATGCCATACGCAGCCTTTTTGCAACGGAAAACCACGGTTTTGCAAACCGTTGACGCACAGTTGCTTGCACAAACCGCCCGTTTAAGGGTCGTAACTGTGGCATTTACGGGTCGTAAATGCCGTGTTTACGAGTCGTAAACGACCTGTTTACGACACACAAACGGTCGTGTTTTGCAAACAACTGGCCGTCAGGCTCTTGCAGAGACTCGTTTCCTCATACATCATTGCTCCCCATACTTGCCGCAGATGCGGCCTGACAGCTGCAAATCCAATACATTCGCCGACGGGAAAATGTCGCTTTTTGCCGTTCAAACGCCATAGAACCAATTTTTTCCGTACCTTTGCATAAGATAAGCTGCACTCGGGAAACTGAAAACAAGTTTTCTTTCCGCTCGTTTGCATTATCTTTGCATAA
>CAVHML010000007.1:0-26627 GCA_963636905.1 bacterium | reverse complement strand
ATCCACAGGCGGTTGTAGCCCGTGCCGTCGGCCTTTTGGGCAAACCAAACCATGTAGCCGCGCTTCAGGGTGAAGCTGCAAATCCTGTTGTCGATGTCCTTGCCGTCCAAAGAGACGCGATTGCCTACGGCAAAAGTCTCCGACGAGCCTTGACAACCGTTCTCGGTATAGACTGTGAGCGGACTGATGCCAGAGTTGTGAGGCAGGATTATGGAACCGTCGCCATAGATTTTCACCATGCAGTTGGCGGCGGATGCCTTCACTCCGTTGACCTGAATGTATTGATAAAGGCTTGAAACGGCTGACGGCTTCACCTGCAAAAGTATGACAACGGCATTGTCGGTGTTGGTAATGTTGAGCACCGCGCCGTCGGCAAAGGGCGTGGCCGAGGTGATAACATAGTCAACGGCGGTGCTAAGCGTGACCGTTCCCTTCACCTGCTCCACCGTTTCGGTGGTGTTGGCGGCGCAGAGAGGCACCGCAAGCATGAAGCACAGCAATCCGACAAGGGCCTTGAGTCGGATGAAGTTGTTTGTTTTCATAAAGATTTCCATTTGACAGTTGATATAGTTAGAATACTGATAAGGTTATATAGCCAGAGTACTGATAAAAAAGAAAGAGTCAGACTCCGGCACTACTGTTTCCCGGAGTCCAACCCTTTCCTTTGTGTTGTATTATTGCTCCTCTTCGGCGGATATAGGCTCAATGCCTATCTTGCCGTTCCAGTGGAGATACCAATTGTTAGCATTGCGGAGATTGGTCTTAATCTCGCCCATCACGGCCGCCTTGTTGGCCTCTCCACGACGTGAATAGATGCGGTCGGCAAGGAAGTTGGGATCGCCACGGCGCAGAGCCACACGCATAAGGTCGTAGAAGCGAGTGCCTTCAAAGCAGTTTTCCAACGCTCCCTCATCGACAATCATCTGCTCCACCTTGTCCATCTGATACTGGTACTGCTGTAAGGAGTCGGCCTCAGACTTGTAGTAGCCCGTGGTCTTGTCAACAAGCGTCGAGTCGAACGGCATCTGATAGTCGGGATTTTGCAGACTCCAACCGCAGCCGAGGTCGTGTATGCCCATGGTGTTCTCATTGTTCAGCCTGTCGGGAGTGCGGAGCACATAGCGTGTGGTGGGGAAGTCGAACCTGCTGAGGAACGCAGAGTCCGCTGCCGTGGGATAATACTTCATTATGGAATCCGTAATCACCTTGTTGTTAACACCCGAAGCCAGCACATAGTAGGCAAAATGTGGATAGCCGGCACAGTTCATGGCCTCAGCCAGACGCAGATAGGCTGTAGTGCGACGATAGACGGGGATGTTGCGCGTGGAATACTTCTTGATATTCTGGTAGGAGACACGCTCGCCGTCAAGTATTGCATTGTCTGTCTGCGTGTAAACATTGTAGAGGCGCAGGTCGCCGTCGCGCATATAGCCTATGCCCTTGGGCACTACACCGTACTTCACCACACCTCCATCGTTGGAAATGACGTATGTGCAGGTCTGGGCGGCGGAGATGTCCAGCATGGCCTGCGAAGGAGTCAGACTAAACTTGGCGTTGTTGTCTGACGTGCAGTTGAAGAGATTGCGCAACTGACTGTAGTTGCCTTCCGAGGGAATAGAGTCACCGGGGATAATGGTGATATACTCGGAGTTGGTTCCATAGGATTCGTTGCCGAACGTTAATGCATAGTTGTTATAAATGCCTGTGTATCTTGTGAACGTCGTTGTACCATCGCGCCAGTAAGTTCCTCGGGTGCTGCCAATCGGATAGGCAGAATTGGTGCCGTTGCGCTTGCTTATGTAGTTGTAATAGTTAAGCGCGGCCTCCCTGTAATGGCCTGCCCACAGGTTAAGTTCGCCCAACATCAGATAGATGGGGAAATACATAAGGCGCGAATCGAAACTGCGTATGGTGCCATAGCCCGGCAATTCCTCATCGGCCAAAGGCTGGATGTCCTTGATGAGCCAGTCGCATATTTCGGCTATGCCTTTGCTTGGATAGTCGCGCTCGGCCTCTTCCTTGGTCAGAATGGGCGTAGTGACAAACGGAACGCTACCGTAATTGATGGCCAACTGCAAGTAGGTCCAGGCACGGATGCCCTTCACTGCGGCATACTCCTTCATGAAAATCTTCTCATTGCGATTGTTTTTCAGTGATGTGTCGGCCTTTGCAATGAAGTAATTGCAGTTGTTGATTACTGCATAGTAGTCGCTCGGACTGTTGTAGGCATTGTTGTCGCCAATGTTGAAGAGAGCCACGTCGCGGAGGTCGGCACTGGTGGTGGTGTTTATGTCCACCAAGTCACCGCGCACCTCGCCGAGCAGGATGGTGCGGTCGCCCAGTGCCTGCAGCTTACCCAAGATGCCAGTAACGGAATAGATGGTGTCGGTGGCATTGTTGAGGTGGTCTTTGTCGGCATAGATGATACGGTCGGACTCCGGCTCAAAGAAATCGGCACACGAAGATGTCACTCCGGCAACCGCCGAACCCAGGCACAGCATGGCCGCAACGCCCTTGGCGCGGGTCACAGCGGCACGCCTGATATTATTGAACATATTATTGTTTTTCATAATCATGAACGGTTTTTTACAGGTTAATCTTTACTCCGGCTACTATAGATGTGCTTTGCGGCACGCGGCCGAGGTCAATGCCCTGACCGATGACAGCCGATGTCATGGCCGATTCGGGGTCGGTGCCCAAGTATTTGGTCAGAGTGAACACGTTGTTGGCCTGAATCCAGAACTGCAGACCCTGAATGAACTGCGAAGTGAGGGGCAGGTCGTAAGACAGGGTGACGGTCTTCAGCTTCAGGTAGCTGCCATCCTCTATCCAGCGGTCGCTGAAACGGGAGTTGCCCATCGGGTCGTTGAAGGTAGCGCGGGGCATGGCTGTCTGCTGTCCTTCCACCTGCCAACGGCTGGCCATGGCTGTAGTCTGGTTGAGGAAGCGGCTTCCTCCCTCAAGTTGCGAACGCATATAGTTGTAGATGTCGTTGCCCAAGGAGTAGTTGAAGCGCAAGTCAAGCTTGAAACGTTTCCACGCCAGAGTGGTGAAGATGTTGCCGTAGATGTCGGGATTGGGGTCGCCGATGACAACACGGTCGTTCTCGTTGATTTCTCCATTGTCGTCAATGTCGTCAAAGTAAACGTCACCGGCTGAGAAATAATTGCGTGTGATACCGTTGTCGGCCACGATATAAAGTCCGTTAGGATCTTTGTCTGTGGCATTGCGTGCTTCTTCGGTGGTGGCGAACACTCCTTTTGTCCTGTAGCCGTAGAACAGGTTGGCTGCCTGTCCTACCTGTGAGCGGACAGTGGCTCCATAGACCTCGGTATCGAGGTAGCCGCTTGCCTCAGGCAGTGCGGTAATCTTGTTCTTGTAGTGGCCCACGCTGGCTCCCACCTGCCATGACCATGACCGGGTGGCCAGTACCTTTGCGCTAACTGAGACATCATAGCCTTCGTTCTCAAGTTTGCCGCCGTTGCCCCAGTTGTTCTTCAATCCGGAAAGGAAACCAAGCGACTGCACAGTGAGCAGATTGTCGGTCTTGCTCTTGAAATAGTTGAAGCCAACGGTGATGCGATTGTCGAAAAAGCCTGCATCCAGACCGAAGTTCATACGGCGAGTGGTTTCCCACTGTATGGAAGTATTGCCTATCCCCGCAAAAGAGAGACCGGAAATGCTATTCATGAACAGCTTGCCCTGGAAGTAGCTACGGGCGGCATAGTAGTCGATGTCGTCATTGCCGCTCACGTCATAACCAGCCGTCAGCCGCAGATAGCTGACAGAACGGTTGCCAGCCAACCATGGCTCGTTGGTGAGCACCCACGATGCCTGAACGGAGGGGAATATCGCCCACACCGCACCCAAGGCTTTCAAACCGTCGGCCTCTGTACCGAAGCGCGACGAACCGTCGGCAGTGAGGTTGGCCTGAAGGAAGTAGCGTCCTTTGTAGTTGTACTCGCCTTGTGCATATACGCTCATGGTGTTCCATGCCTCACCCAAACCGTTGCCTTGGGCATTGGCAAGAGAAGCACTCATGTAAGGAGTCTTGTCACTACCTGTATTATAGCCCAACTGGGTGGAATAAGAATAGTCTTCCCACAGTATGCGCACACCGCCAAACACGTGGACGCTGTGTGCATTATAGCGGTTGCTCCAGTCGATGCGGGTGTCGCTCATCACCGAGTTCTGCTTGGAAGCCAATGAGCGCACCTCGTTCTCACGGTAGTCATATACGCTCGACACATAATAGTCGGGCACACCGTTGAGGGGGATATAGTACATCTCGTTGGTGTTGACAAGGTTGTAGCTGAAATGCTCACTAACCCAAAGATTGGGGTTTATGACAAACTTGGGCGTGACGCTCAGGTTGAGCATGGAGTTCTCAAAATGGTTCTTGTTCTCTCCGTCGGCATACTCGTTGAAAGCGGCAGGGTTGCCCAAACGATAGTTGTAGTTCTTGTATTTCAGTGCTGAAAGAGCCTCATCGAGATAGCTCTCATCAGAGGTGTCGAACTGTGAGTCGGAGAACTTGCCGCGTCCATAGCTATACGGACTCATGAACGGACTCTTCACATAGGCAAGGAACGAGGGGGCAGTGGGAGTGCCTTCATCATATCCGGAGGGAGCACCGTCGTCACGGATGTTACGCGTGGTGTTGGCAAACGAAGCATCGAAGCGCAGTGAGAGACGGCTGCCAAGACTAATGTCGGAATTGAAACGAATGTTCAGACGATTCATCTCATTTTCCTTCAATGTGCTTTCAGCATTGGTGTAGCCTACCGAGAGGTTGTAGTTGGCAATGGCATCACCACCTTCCACATTGATGCCGTAGTTCTGTGTCATGGCATTGTGGTAGACGTAGTCCTTCCAGTCGGTGTTGTTGTGATACTGCTTATAATAATAATAGGTAGGGTCGGAGTTGAGGAACTTGAAATCAGTGTTCTTGGTTCCTGTGCCACGGAGCAGTTCAGAAGCATAGCTGCGATACTGGTCAGCACTCATCATGTCGTAGTACTTGGGCAGGAGAGTGACTCCGGCCGAGAGACTGGCTGTGATGCGCGTAGCCATCGACTTGTTGCGACGGGTGTCAATGAGTATCACGCCGTTGGCTCCCTTTGCGCCATAGAGGGCAGTACCGTTGCGCATAACGGTGACTTTCTCTATGTCGGCTGGGTTGACATTGGTAAGGATGTCATTGTAGAAGCCGTCATGCAGCATCTCGCGGCCATACTGCTGGTCAACTATCACTCCGTCAATCACCACCAAAGGTTGCGCATTGGCGTTAAGCGAATTGAGTCCTTGTATGAAGGTCACACTGCCCACGCCAGGTGTACCATTGCGGGTGGTGGTGTAGGCATAGGCTCCCAACTGTTTCTGCATCTCATCCTTGATGTTCACAGCACTGCTGTAGGCGAAACCAGTGGCTTGTTTGTCGCCACGCACATTCTCGATGTCGGAATAGTCAGCGGCAAAGCTGGTGCTGTAGAGCATAACGTCGCTTTGCGATTCACCGTTGGCCAGACCTGCTTTCACTGCATTGTGGTCGGGCGATGACACATAGATGGATGTTGCGAACACCGGAACGGCGAGTTCATAGCTTCCGTCATCATCGGTCAGCGTACTGTAGCCAACCACTCCGCCGGCCTTGACGATGGCACCAGCGATGGGAGACTTTGTTGCCGCATCAATCACACGGCCTTTGACCGTGCGTGTCTCATAAACTTTCTTCTTGGGGACAAGCACTCGTGCCGTGGCTTCCGTCTGCTCTTCGGTCTCGTCTTCCTGTGCGGCGACACAGAGTGGGAAAGCCGTCATAAGCGCAACTCCCCAAATGATATATCGTTTCATAGTCGTCAAATTATTCATAGGTTAAACACTTACTGTCTTGTCTCCTTTGGTTCAAGGATGATGCAGTCTATACGCAGAGAGGTCTGGAACTCCTCTTTCTCGGTAGATCTAACTCTGGCGGCACTTATCTTCAATGTCACCTGTGGGTCTATTCCGTAGGTACAGGTGGGGAACATGAAATTTTCCGCTACCAAGAGCGTATCAACCATATCCTTTTTGCACTCCTGACTGCTGAGCTTTTCTTCCGTAATCTCCTTGCCGGTCTCGTCCTGCCAGCCCAGCTCTACGTTCACTTTTACCTTCTTGCGATTGTCATCCGTGGCGGCTGTGTCACCGGCAAGAGCCGGAACCATCACCAACTTGATGTCATACGGAACGTTTGACAGCACATTGGGCACGTAATATGTAACTGACGGCCGACTGTTAGAGGTCTTCGAGAGGAACTCGATGTACTTGTTCTGCGACACTTTGTTGTAGTACTGCTCGTTGTCGGAGGACACAGTCACGATGTTGGGCACGCGCGACGAGGCTTCGTCATACTCCTTGCGATAGTTGGAGTTTTCGGCTTCCACGTATATCTTGCGCATGAACGTCTGCGTGGGATGCAAGTTCCACTGCGGAACCTTATAGACCGTACCGTTGCTGCAAGCTACTTTCTCTGCTCCGTAGAACACACCGCCCGGCTCAAAGGGTTTCGGGTCGTCGTACATATAGTACTTCGCCCCCTTGAAACCATAGATTTGCTCGCGCAGACTTTGTGACCGCGCGTTCACCGAAACTGCCGAGTCCTGCAAAGACTGCTCGGTATTGGAAGTCATGCTGAACACCGTACCGTTGGAGATGAACATGTGCGAATAGTAATTCTGCATTGAGTCGCGCTTCTCAACTGTGCTATTGTAGTTGAAGTACGGGGTGTACTGGGTCAGCAAACGGTCCCACTCGCTGTTGTTGGGCACAACCATACTGAACACGGAGTCCTCGTCGTTGATTTCGCCGATGTAGGTGGAAAGAAGTTCGTTCTTCAGCACCTTTACGGAGTCGAGATAGGTGGTCTGGCCATCGACTATTTCGCCCGCAACGCTCTGGTCGGGGTCGAACTCATAGACGTTGTAGCTGTAAAGGAAGGTGGACAGACTGTCCAGCGTGGCATCGCGTTTGAGATACTCGAATATATTGGGAGTGTAACTGGCCGGGTTAGCTATCGTAAACAGCACTCCGTTTTTCGTAAGTCGGTTCTTTAGCTCCAAAGAACGGCCATCAAATTGTGTAGAACCGAAACCGAGGTACTTGCCGTTCATCATCACGATGGTGGTGTCCTGTGCTTCCGCAGCCACAGAATAGTTATACAGGGCGATATGGTTCTGGACAAATTCCTTTATGGCCTTGTTGTCCTTGGTTATCACGCCGCTCTGCTTCTCCTCCTGGTAGAGAGCTATCACACTGTCGGCCTGTGTCTCGGTGAAACCGGCGTTGACTGGTGCGAAAACGGTGAACACCTGACTGCCGTCAAGCGACGGCTTGTAGCCGCACGAGTCCAAAACACGCGCGAAGTTGGACAACTGGTCGTTGGAGGCGATGGTCTGCCACAGGGAAATGTCGCTTCCCGGCACGCCGTTGCCCCCGTTGTAGTGGTCGTCCCACGTGTCGGAGCAGGCACCGGCGGCGAGGGCGGCCAAAGCCAGCCCCGCTGCTTTCATATAATGATTGAATGTCTTGTTCATAACATTTGTTTTTTAGGATTACAAATCGTCTTCCATCTCACCGTCGCCATCAACAGCATAGACGCTCTTGGGCACTATTTCGAGGTAGTCAATCATGAACTCGTTGTTGTTGCCCAGCTTGCTGGTGGAAGTACAGCGGATGCGGATGTAGTGGTCCTTTCCGTCGTCGGGGTCGATGGTGGCCGTGCAGAGCACACGGCGGAATGTGCGCGGATTGGTCACAAACTCATTGATGGTGGTACCGCCCGGAGTGTGGTAGCCTCCATAGGGACCGCGATAGCAGCCTTTGTTCTTGAGGAACTTTTGGTCTTCTATCTTCTCCTCTTCAGTGAACTTGGTGTAGTCTTTGCCGTTCAAGGTAAACTGATCGCCCATGATTGACGCATTGTCAAGCCTCTTGCGCATATCGACAGGTATGCCCTGCGGCTTGTCGTCATAGTAGATCTGTGCGACTCCACGGGTGTCGAGGGCACAGAAGCCAAGGCGGAACTGGTAGGTTCCCTTGCTTGGCACCGGCGGAAGGCGGAACGTGAAGTCGTAGTCGCCGAAGAGGTTGAACTCATCGCCCTCGTATGACCAGAAGTTCCAGTGCGGACGGCGATAGACGAAGTAGCAGTTGCCGCGCATGGTCACGCCGTCGAGGTAGCCGTCAGGGAAGTAATAGTTAAAGCCGTTCTTGCCGTTATAGTCGGGAGTACCTGAGGCATCGTCCTGCGTCGGGTCGCCGTTCAGGCGTATGCCCTGCGTCATGATTTCGGGGAACACGGTCGAGAAGTCCATACGGATGCGGCAGTTCTGCACTTCCTCACGGGTCTGCTTGTCATAGGCCAGAATGTCGCTGATGTAGAAGTAGCGTCCGTTTGGCGCATCCTGCACATACTGGCTGGGTATGGTGGGATATATGCGTGCACCCTCAATGCTGTATCTGTCGTCATAGCGGCGGTTGGCGTAGCGTGCGTCCTTCTCTCCGGTCTGGCCGAGGTAGGCTTCGCCGTCGCCGACTACGGTCAGCTGCTCGAACTTAATCATGGAATGGGGCATAAGTGTCTCATACCAGTCGTTGGGGTTCATCTTGTCGGTCTTGATACCGATGGCTCCCTTGTAGTAGTTCTGTGTCAGCACGAGCGGAGTGAGGTAGTCATAGCCCTTGACGTCGCGCGTAACGATGTGGTAAGCCACAAAACGGTTGAGCGGATTCTTGCGGTGGGTCAGCGAATTGGTGCCGTCGGGCAACGTTGCATTAAACGCATGGTATGCCTGATTGACATCATCGGGATAGGAAGGGTCGTAGAGCGAGCACGCCAAGTCGTAGAGTTTCTTCAGCACCTCGTCGTCGTTGTCGCCGCTGATGCCATACTTCTCCTGAAGAACACTGTTTGGAGCAATGAAAAGCGTGAAGCCTTTGTACTTCTCCTCCGGCACTCGCGCCACCTCTTTCCAGAAGTCAGAAGTATAGGTGTAGGTGGAATAGGCACTCTTGTCATAGGAGTCGTCCTTGATGTACTCCAGCGAGTCAACAAGACCGGTAGCCTTGAGGGCAGCCGAGAAGTAGCTTACTTCCGGATTGTCCTCCACTATCTGTGCGACAGAGCTGTTAGTGTTTTCCAGAACCATATTGATTGGCTGCACCACACCGTTCTCCACCGAGTCGTCCTGAGTGGCGAAATAGATCTTGGCCACACGGTTGAGCCATACTTCAGAGTTGCCTTCCTCGTCGTTCTCGTGGGTTATCTGGATGTAACGGCGGTTCATGTTGGGGGTATGGAGCGTGCCGTCAATCATCTCAATCGTGGTGTACATGTTGTTGACCAAGTGGGTGCGCGCGATAGTGTCGCACTCCTTGTCGGTCAGGTCGTCAACCGATTGTATGCCGCGCTTCTTGTAGAAGGTCTGGAACGCACTGTCAGACGGCAGGAACAGGGTGTAGTGCCCATATGTAGAGAGCAGGTCCATCAAGTTGGCGCGCTTCACTATAGTGGCAAAGTCGCTGTACTGCGTGCGGTTGTTGATGTAGTCGCTCATCATCTCGCCCGTAAAGGTGTAGAAGTTGTCGCCGTCGGGTTCGTCAGAGCAACAAACGAAACTCGCTCCACAAACGAGGCAGCAGACAGAGAGCATCAAATATCTTAATGTTTTCATCGTTTTCTACTGTTTAAGTATTGTTATACTGATGTTTTTAATACTGCTTTTGAGCTGTAAGGCCAACCCCGCTACTCGTAGCTTTCGTTCAGACCTGAGCTAAAGGCGGGATTCGGTATCAATTTCTTGTTGACTTTCATCTCGTCATAGTTGTACGGCCAGTAGATAGCCTCCATGCGGCTGAGCTTGCTCTCCACCAGTTGTTTGTTGCTGCTGTACTTGTTGCACGACTGTGACTTCAAGTAATCGGTCTTGCCCTCGCGGCGTGCACGGCGCACAAGGTCAAACCAGCGCTTTCCCTCGAACATCAGTTCGCGGCGACGCTCGTCATAAACCAAGTTCTCTATGGCAGCCTTGGTAGCGTAAGAGGTGGGGTCGAGGGTGTCCTTGCGCGGGTACTGGCAGAGCGAACGCTTGTTGATGACAGTCACAAGGCGGAACGCACGGTCACGGTATGCCTTGTCTGCATCGGATATGCTTTCGCTGGAATTGTCCGACATAAGCTGTGTGAGAGCCTCGGCCTTGAGCAGCATGATGTCGGCCAAACGATAAACAATCCAGTTGGCGCGAACCTGTCCCTCTGCATACATGCCTGTAAAGGAAGAGTTCACTGTTGCCGAAGCGGCACTGCTGCCTTCAACACTAATCGTGTTTTGCATCCAGGCATATTTCGCAATGCTGTTTGTCGATCCCAAGCTGAACATAGAACCGTAGCTGCGGGCATCAAGTCTGTTGGCAAACACATTGAACTGTTTCTGCGAAACGTCATTGCCTACATAAGAGGCCGGCGAAATGAAACCAAACAGTTTCTTAGAGTTGCCATAGAAGTCGCCAATGGCTCCATTGGCCAGCATGGCCTCGTTCTGCTTGTCGAAGGTAAGCTCGAAGATTGACTCGGAACTGTTTCCTGTACCGAAAATCTGGCCATAGTTATATCCATAGGTGCTCTGCGAGTTGGAATACCTTGAGGCCAACAATGGATAGCCCTCCATCTCCTGGTCAACAGAAGAGGCATTGAAACCAGACTCTTGACGGTCCTTCTCTGACTGCTGCTTCATGTCGTCGATTACTTTGTCGGCATATTCGATGCACTTTTGATAGTCCTGTTTCCACAGATACATCTCACAGAGCATGGCGTTGATGGCCGTGCTTGTGATGCGACCGGTCTGATAGTTGGTCTTCGTGGTGGGATAATAGTGGACTGCATCTCCCTTAACACTCTCCAAATCCTGTATCAATGTGTCAAGCACCTGGTTGAACGGGGTGGCTGGAATGTCCATTGTCTGGTTGTCGTCGAGGTAAGGCTCCGTAGTGTAGGGCACATCACGGAAGGTTCGGATGAGATAGAAGTAGCACAGGTCGCGCAAGGCAGACACTTCGGCTACGGTGGCCTTCAACTCGCTCTCAGTATAGCCGGGGTCTTTGGCTGCGACATCGGGCGCATACTTGATAACGGTGTTGCAGGTATTTATCACATAATAGAAATCTACCCACGACGTGTAGGGGTTGGTCGAGGTGATATTGGCCTTGAAAATGTTTTCAAGGTTCACGTCCTTGTCCATATCGTCGCCGGCATCCATGGTCTCACTGCGGGCTTCGCCCCAAACAATCATGCGTTTGATGCAGGCCGACGACTGGAGGGAACTGTAGCAACTGGCCACAACAGACTCCACATCGGCGCGCTCATTCCAGAACTTGTCCAGAACTATCTTGTCGCGCGGCTCCACTTCAAGGAAATCGGAGCATGAAGAGAAACCGACTATGGCGGCAAGCGCACAGGCTATCTTATAATATCTTGTCTTCATATCTTTAGAGTTTTCAATGAATGGTTGGCATTTAGAAATCTACAGTCACGCCCAGTGTGTACGAACGGGTACGCGGTGTCTGAGAGTTGTCCATAGCCGGAGCATAGCCGCTGTTTACTATATCGGGGTCAACACCCGAATACTTGGTGATGACAAACGGATTGTTCACACTGCAATAGAGGCTTATGCGGTTCAAGCCTATCCACTTCAGGTGCTTCTTGGATATGGCGTATGACAGCTGTGCATAGTTCAGGCGCAGATAGTCGCCCTTCTCCACAAAGCGGTCGCTGACAAGCGTGTTGTAGTTAGAGGTAGAGCCATACATGGCACGGGGTATCGTGGTGACGTCGCCCTCCTTGCGCCAACGGTAGTTGACGGCCTGGCTCTGGTTGTCGTTGCTTATCATAGCTTCGGCGTCAAGACGAGCAAGGTTGAGTATCTTGTTGCCAATACGGTAGGTGAACTGCGTGGTGAGACGCCATGCACCGTAATTGAAGGTGAAGCCGAAACCACCGTTCAGCTTTGGCAGCGAGCTTCCGAGATAAACGATGTCGAGTGCGTCGATGTTGCCGTCATGGTTGATGTCCTCATAGATGGCGTCACCACCGTTGAATTTGTAGTTCTTGCCCGAAGTGTCGTTGCTGTAGTTATACATCATTCTGACAGGATTGCCGTCAGCGTCGGTGACAACCTCTCCGTTGGCATTCATGGCCACAGGAGCAGTCTTGCCGTCGGCGAGGAACTGCTTGCGCTCCTCTGTGCTCATATTGGCAAAGGTGTCGTAGTTGTACTGGTAAACGCCCTTATAGCGGAAACCGTAGATGGCACCGAACGGATTGCCAATCTGCACACGCTGCAACCACTCGCGGTTACCATATTTATATACGGAGTTGAGCGACTCAAGCACGTAGCTGTCCATCTCAAGTATCTCGTTGCGGTTGTTGCTGAAGGTTGCGTTGACATCCATGGTGAACTTGCCGGCCTTGATGAGTTTGTTGGTGTTTATGTGGAACTCCCAACCTGTATTCCTCAAAGCTCCGCCATTGCGGTAGGCCAGCGTCGTGTAACCCGTGCTTGAGGGAATACGATAACCTCCGTTAAGAATGTCGGAGGTCTTCTGGGTATAGACTTCCAACGACAGGTTCAGGCGGTCGTCAAACAAGCCGAGGTCGATACCGAGGTTATAACTGCTGTTCACCTCCCAACGCAAGTCGGTCAGACGAATCTTCTCCGGACGCATGGCGGTCATGTCAAGATACTTGTTGCCCGACACGTATGTGCTCACATAAAGGAAGTCCTGGTTGGGCTGACGGCCAGTCTTACCCCAGCTGGGACGCAGAGCCAACATTGACAACCACTTCTTGGTGGGCTTCATGAACGGCTCGTCGCTGATAATCCACTTGGCCGACACAGCGGGGAAATAGCCCCAACGCTTGCTCGGACCGAACTTTGTGGTACCGTCGGCACGCAGGGTGAAGTCAAATACGTAACGGCCCTTGTAGGCATAGTGGGCAGAATAGGTGAAATACATTGAGCGCCACTCTGAATACCAAGAGCTAAGTCCGGTTATCAAGCCTCCTGCGTCAGGAGTTTCGATGCCGCCGGAAGCGAGTCCCTTGCCGCTGGTGGAAGAACCGTTGCTCGAACCAGAGGTCAACTCGAAGCGTCCCATCATCATGGCCGAGTGGTCTTTATTCTTGAAAGCCGGTATCAAGGTCAGAGTCTGCTTGGTGTTGAACGACACGCTCTTGTTGCTTCCTGCCGAAGAGGTGTTGACGCCCTGGTTCCATGAAACGGTCTTCAGCTCCGATGGATAGAATTTGTCGTCATACTGGTTGAACACATTCATATACAAACTTCCCTGCCAGTTCAACTGCCAGTGGTCTTCGTCCATGCCAAGCAACTGGTACTTGATGATCAACTCCGGCGACAGGTCGTAGGTGCGGCGCTGGTTCTTGGCCAGATTTGCACTTGCCACAGGGTTGACATAGTTCTTTTGGTTATTGTCGAACACGCTTGACGCACTCTGAAGCATCTGGTAGTAGCGGCTGGTGTTGGCTCCCGTGTTCGGGTCTTGCTCATAAATGCTCATGTTCGGCATCTTCTTCATGGCGAGACCCAGAAGACCGTCGCTGTTGAAGTCGTTCTTTGTGTAGGTCAACGAGAAGTTGGTTGACACGCGGATACGCTGGCTGATGTTGTAGTCGAGGGCTACACGTGTGGAGAAGCGTTGCATCTTCTGCTTGATTATGGAGCCTGTCTCATGGTCGAAACCTCCACCGATGCGGAACGAGGCCTTCTCGCCACCGCCCGACACCGACACGTAGTGGTTCTGGCGCAGACCCCACTGGGTAACGGCGTCTCTCCAGTCGGTGTTGTTGTTGTACTGCTCATACTCGGAGTAAGTCTTGTCGTAGTTCAACTCACGGATGTTGCTGGCTGCGTCGCTCTGTTGCGGATTGAAATACGACTCCTTGAGCAGCATGGTATAGTCGTCGCCGCTCAACAGATCGTAGCCGTCGGGCTGATAGGTGCCAGTGAGTTTCAGTGAATAAGTCACCTTGGCAGGTCCCTTTGCACCACGCTTGGTGGTCAACTCTATGACACCGTTACCTCCCTGGCTACCATAGATGGCCGAAGCGGCGGCATCCTTCAGCACGGTGATGCTGGCAATGTCCTCAGGGTTGATGTTGAGCAGCTCGGCAAACTTCTCGTTGTTGGCGCCTGCCATATCGAAGTTGGACAGGTCAACGCTTCTGATGTTTCCGTCAACCACTATAAGAGGGTTGGCGTCGGTCAGAGTGGAGAGTGACGCAGAACCGCGCAGACGCATGGTTGAACCGGCACCGAGGTCTCCCGAATTGGAGAGAATGTCAAGACCGGCTATACGGCCTTGAAGGGCTTCGTCCACTGAAGTAATGCCGAGTCCCTCAAACTCTTTCATGGAAATGGTCTGGGTGGCATACGACACTTCCCTTTGCGGTATAGGCAGGCTGTTGCCCTGCATGCGGCGCTTGGATTTCACCACGACCTCCTTGATGACGGTGGCCGACTCCAGTTTTACGTTATAGACTGTCTTGTTGATGGGCAGTGTCTTGCTTTTCAGACCTACATAGCTGAAGCGCAGCTTGTCCTTGACATTGCGGATTTTCATCGTGAAGTTTCCGTCAAAGTCGGTCACGGTACTTTCTATGATACGCCCGGTGGCGTCTATTTCACAGACCGTAGCTCCCATTAGAGGCCCCATATCGTCGCTCAGCGTACCCCTGACAGACGAGATCTGTGCCGAAACGGCTGTCGCGACAAGCATAAACGCTGCGCACACGAAGATGCGGAGCTTTGCGGTAGCGGTATATGTTTTTTCCTTTTTCATAATAATACTTGTTAGATTTCGTCCTTCCACTTGGTGAGTGTACCATAGTACAACGGAGCGTCAATAAGGTGCACCACAGCGTCCGATGTCTGGTAGATGGTGCGCAGGTATTTGGTTCCGCTCAGCCAGTATTCGCGGCATATCTGGTTATACAGGCCATTGGTCTTGACCACATGGCGGGTGTTGCCGCTCACGTCCTTGACAGAAAGTCCGTTGGCATCAGAATTTACAGTGAGAGAATAGTAGCGGTTGGTCACGGGATTGCGGAGCATTGACTCATAGGCTGTGTTGGTCACTGCCTGACCGCCGATTATCACGGAGTTGTCCTGGATATGGTAGCGCACAAAGTCCATTATGCGCTTCTTTATCACATAGCAGGCATGATCGTAGCGGTCGTATTCTTCTGAGTCAGCAGACGCATTTTCTTTCAATTCACGGTATGTATCAAAGTCTTCCCATGTCGGCAACAAACCGTCGTCTATCAGTTGCTGGATTGACGCATTGCTCGGAACATACACGGTGTAGTTGTAGTTGTCGAACAGTCTCATGTTGTAGTTGTCGCCATCAGCATTGGTACAGGTGTATTTGTCGTTGCTAAGCGAGTTGACGAGCAAGCTGGAAGAAACAGAATCCGGGTCACTACCGTCGAGCAAATCCAGGAAGTTCTTGTACTCGCTCTTTTCCTTCAGCAGACTGTAAACCGTCTGTGACGAGCCGAACGGCATTGAAGAAGTCTGATAGGCCCAACCGTTCTCCTGGGTCATGATGTCGTTTTGGGGCACTTCTATATTCATGCCGCGCTCCATCTGCAAGCCGCCTTGGAACACAAGGCCGTCGCCGCTGGGCACAGCCTTGAGTATGCTGCCTCCCTTGGTCTTGTAGTAGGTGTGCTGACCGTCAATGGCGGTCACCTTGTTGGCCACATCGCTTGCATCGGCATCCAGCACTATGATGCACTGGTTGAGCAAATCTTCCAGTCTGTTCTTTATCACAGTCTCCGAAACCTTTGACTGCAGCTTCACCGACTCGTCGAAATTGGGAGTGCCGTCAGAGTTATAGGTGAGCTTATAACGCTCGGCCTTGACCTTGATACCGTCATCCACATCCGGGTCGTACATGAACTTGATGAAGCTCTTGTCGGTTTCTCCATAATTAATGGGGTCTATATAGTGCTCCAGAGCCTTGTTGGTGGGTAGCAGAAGGCCGTACTTTGAGTCCATAGAGCCGAGATACGGGTCGAACTCCAGTTCGTCGATGGCTTCATAGATTACGCTGAAGTTCTCTTGGTCAATCAATGCAGGGAACGAAACCGACGAATATGCGCTCGGAGCGAACACCTTGTCAACCACATAGACCACACCGTTGCAGGCCATGTAGCACTTCTGGATGTTGTCGGGGGTTACGCCCATCTTGATTTTTGCGTCGTTCAGGATGTTGTCGAACTTCGACGGCACCTTCTCGGAGAAGTTGTCAATCATGTTGTTGCGCAACAGTTTGGAGAGCACAAGGTCGGGCACGCTGTCCCAAACGCCGTAGTGACGCTTCAGAGCCGAGGCATCCCACCACTGGGTCAACACATCTTCGCTCGGCACGAGCATGGCTGCGGCATCATAGTGCAGGTCGTAGCCCATGGTGTTGCTATACATATATTGGTTCCAACCCGGGTCAAAGGCGAGCGTTGCCTTGACAGCCTTGCCGTCGGGATCGGCTACCAGTCTTCCGCCCTTGGCCCAGTCGCTGAAGTAGCGGAGCACGTAAACGGAGTCTTCGTTGTTATACAGGCGGTTGTATTCCTTGGTCGCAGCAGCGTCATAATATGGTGCGCTGAAACGGTCAAGCAGCATTGACCACGTCTTTGTTTCCGGTTTCTGGCGTATAAGGTCGGCCATGTTGGTTGTCGGCTCCACCACTCCTTCCACCTTGTGCAGGTATCCGTTCTTGCAAGTGATGTCGCGCTCAATGACTTTCTTGCCGTTGATATACGCCTCCGTTGCCGATTGCGCCTCGCCGTTGGTGAGAATCTTCACGTCGTTGTCGGTAATCTTGTTCAGCTTCATATATGCCGGCAACAGGTGAATCATCGGCTGGGTAGTATTGTCCTTCAACAATACGAGCGAACGTTCAGCGTCTTTGTACTTGCTCCAATAGGTTGTGTTGGGCATATCCTCCGGCTTTATCACATACACGGAGTCCAGATACGAGCTGGACGTCTCGCGTCTCATGCACTTGCCTGTCTCTGGCGGATTGCCGCTCACGTTGGAAAGCAACTCGATAAGGTATGCGTTGTTTATCATGGAACCGTTGAGCAATAGCTTCTTTTGGGCTGTTGTCAGACCGTCATAGCTCTTCACACCCCATGAGTTGGTTGCAAACCAGTTGTCAAACGCTGCGTCGTCTGCCACGAACAAGGTTTTTGAACCGGTCTTGGAAATCACGTCGTAGTAGCCCAAGTCGTCTATCAGCTTGAGCGTGTAGGTGTAGCCGCCCTCTTCCTGCAACCTCTCATAGATAGAGTTGCCCAGCCATCCCGGCTGTCCGGTAAGGACGTCGTCCTTACAAGACTGTAGCATGGCGGCTGTCCCTACCATCAGCGTCGCAGCAAGCAGAGGCTTAACTCCCCAGTGTCTTACCGTTTCTGTATTCATGTTATTAGTTGTTAATTGTTAGTTTCTCGTTTATTAGTTTTAGGCAAAGGATGGTGTCCGTCCGCTCCGTTCCTTTTCTGTTTCAACGCACTACCTTTCGGCCGTTGTGCAGGTAGATGCCTCTCTTAGCATTGCTCCCTACTACTTCGAGCCCTTGTAGATTATACCATTTGCCATCCTCGTTATAATCTCTTTGCACTGAAACCACCGACGACGGTGCTCCAAGGAAGCGCAGTGTGAAATTGTCGAAGCAGCACCAGTCGCTGTAGTTCCACTCCGTCTTGCGGATGCCTATCTTCAGGTCGGTTTCCTTGGCCAGCGTGAAGCGCAGGGTGTTGGTATATAGTCCGTAGGTGTTGAATGCGGTGTTGGCCCCGGTCACGTTGTCGGGATAGCTGTACGGACTCTGTTCGTACTGTGTTATCGTGTCGTCATACAAGCTCATCACCGGCTTCTCGTTCTCGTTGGCATAAAGTATGGCGTTCAGCTGTTCCGTGCCGGCGTTGTGTGCCGCTACGGCAGTATTTATATCGCTCATGCGGAAGAACGACTGCACTCCCATCTCGTAATCGCCCTTGGGGAGCGAACTGATGGTCTGGTAGAAATCGAAATTGGTGTTCCAATACTCGGCCACATAGCCGTTGGCATTGGTAAACTTGCCGGAAGTTTGCGTCCAGCCGGTGCCGTTGTTAGAGAAGTCGGCGTTGGTTATTATCGGTGTCAGGTCGGCGGCCTTTCCTGCCTTGACCTGCTCCAAGAGGAAGGTGCGGTAGTCAGTTCCGTTGGCCAGCGCATTCTCTATGGTCTGCAAAGCCTCGCCCATAGCCTTCTCGTTGGCCTCAAAGCTGCCGGCGTCGGTGGCCAGAGTTGCCTCGGCCTTGTCCATAGCCTCCTTATACAGCTTGTCGGCTGTCACCTCATACATCTTCTTCACTTGCGACAGCTTGGTCTTCACCTGCTCCCAAGTCTCCAGATAGTTGTATTCGCGCTCGGTAATCTTGACGAAAGAGCCGTGCTGCGGACTCACGTCGCCCACCATATCCGTGCGGTTGGTGGGGTTCAGGCCGTGTTCGTCCATGTCCATTATTCTGTAATTGTAGCCTCCGCTATACTTCTGGTAGCCCAGTTTCCATGTCTTGCGGCCGATATAGCGGAACTGGCTCGGTGCTTCTATGCTCTGTCCTGGCTCGTCTATGCCGAAGCCGTCCACCAGTGTCCACTGGCAAAGCCCCGTGGTCTTGTCGCCCGAGGGCACAAGGGTCGTTGCCGCAGCCATGCTCAAGGCGCGGTCGCCCTCGCGTTTGAACACCATCTGATAGCGCTGGTCAACGTCGTTCCACACAATGTCTGCATCGATAACGTCAAATCCGGGGTCGAAAAGCACACGCGGTTCTGTCCATCCGGTCAGGTCTTCGTCAAACAAAGAGTAGTAGATGCGGTGGCGGTCAGGGAAGCCTACGCTGTAATAGGCCATGTATTTCTGTGTTACAGGGTCAAAGATAATCTGCGGAGCCCAAGCCGCTGTCATGTCGTCGGCACTGCTCAGCCCCAGTGCTTTGAGGTTTTCCTCCGACTCAAGGTCAATGCTTACCATCTTGTCCCAATGCACGAGGTCGTTTGAACGCATGAACGTCATGCGGTGGTTGCTCGTCCAACCGAGGCTGGAGGTCATGTCTGTTCCGGCCAACAGAAAGTTTCCCTTCTGGCTGCGGCACACGTAAGCGTCGCGCATACCGCCGGTCGTGGTGTATTTCTTGGTGTCAAAAACCTCGCCACTGTCAAAGAGGTCGCGCCAGTAGTTGCCGTTCTGGCTCAAGGCGAAGCAGGTTATCTCTCTCGTGGTGTGCATGTGGGCATACAGATAGCCATACTTGCCGGCGTCTTCCTCCTCATAAGCCTTGCACACTTCCGTTGCGTCGGCAGCAACATCGCTGACTTTTATGCGGTAGATGTTCAGTGAGTATGCCGGGATGGTGATGCTGCCGAGCTGGCTGGCTGCCACTGTCTCCTCCACGGGCTTCACATTGTCGGGATTGTCCATGGTGTTCTCGGCCGTACCGTCGGGCGACGACAGGCGTATCAGCTTTGCGTCGCCGAGGGTCATGCCCTTGACGTTCAGGTTCAGCTGCTGCTCCGATGCGTTGGGGTTGGCCACCTTCAGTATCAGTTCGCCCGACTGTTCGTCAATCTGCACACTCTGGTAGAGGGCGCGGTCGATGGGAAGCGTGAACTGGTGTATCTGTTTGCCGTCGAGCGAACACGTCACCTCAGAACCGTCCACCTTTATCTCTATGTCATACCAACGGTCAAGCTCAATCGAACCAGAGGCAGTAGCCACCGTTGTCTTGCCACCGCCAACGCAGTTCTCCACGCCGTGCTTGGTGTTGCCCCAGCCGCCGAGGTTCCACCATGTGTAGTCCTGAGTGCCCGTCCGGTTGAACATTATGAGGAAACCTTCGTTGCCGCCGGTCTTCTTCGCGCGTACCTTATATATATATTGTCCGCCGGTGATGGTGGTGTTGAGATAGGCTGTGCAGTTGTCGCCAGTGGCCGACTGCACCAGTTCGCCGTCGCTCACCGCCCAAGTGCCGTTCACGGGTGTCATCTTTCCGAGTCCGTCGGCGAAGTCTTCCTTGGCTATGGTGTTGCCCTGAAGGTCGGTTATTTCAACGTTGTCATATACCACCTGCGTCTGCCATGTGCCGAGTCCCACCTGCACGTCGTCCGAAGCCGTCACCTTGTTGCCGCTTTCCGTCCACAGCAGGTTCTGCTTGCCGAGGTTCTGGCTCATCATCTGCTGCACATAGTAGGAGGGAGTGACGAAGTTGTCCGACGAGTTGAAGTGTATCATGTCGTAAGCCCACAGCGGGTTCGACTCGTGGGTGAAGATAGGAGCGAACGATGCCATCACGCACACGTCGCTGTTGCGCTCCATGCCCATCATATAGACGGCTTCGCCCAAGGCACTGTTCATGTTGCCATACTTGCCGTATGTGTCGGCGGCATTGGCGGCATACTCTCCGTTATATACCTTGATGCCGCGCGGATAGTAGTCATACTTGTTGTAGTTTGAGCGCATCCATGCGTGGCTCCTGTAGTAGTGCTCATCCACTATCTCCACCGGATATTCGTTGCGCCATGAGGGGTTGTCAGTGCCCCAGGCCTCCACGTTGGCTATCGTGATGATGTCGGGATACTTCTCCTTGATGGCTTTGTAGAACATATAGTAGCGTTCGGCATACTGCTGGCTCTGGGCGTTTGCATCGGCCTGATAGTTCTCGTTGCCTATTTCAATGAACTTCAGGTTGTACGGTTCTGCATGTCCGTTGGCCACGCGCTTGGCTCCCCATGTGGTCGAAGCGTCGCCGTTGGCATATTCTATTGCGTCGAGGGCGTCCTGCACCAGAGCTTCTGTCTCTTCGAGAGTAAAGGTATAGCCGTGACCCAAGCCCACGTTCACCACAAACAGCGGTGCTGCGCCAAGGTCTTCGCACATCTGGAGGTATTCGTCGAAGCCCAGTCCGTCGCTCGACCAGTAGCCCCAGTTGTTGTTGGGATGACCGGGACGCTCCTCAATGGGACCGATGGTCTTCTTCCACTGGAATGTCTGGTCGTATGAGCCGGAGCCTTCCACATAGCATCCGCCGGGGAAGCGGAGGAACGACGGCTTGGTGTCGGCAAGGAGCTGCGCCAAGTCGGGGCGCAGTCCGTTCTTTCTGTTCTTCCAAGTATAGGGAAACAGTGACACAACATCCACATAAAGATGGCCACTGGTGCCCGTAAGCAGCAATAGCTGTCCTTTCTTGTCGCTGCCGGTAGCCTTGATGGTGGCGGTCAGCTTGTTCCATGTGTTTGGTGTGATTGTTCCTTCTGCCTTGGCCTCACCGATAACGGTCTTTCCGTCGTTGCTCAGCAGTCTGGCAAACACCTTGTCTGTGTATGAGGCGTTGCCTTTGGCGTAAAAAGAGAGATGGTATGTTGAGTCTTTCACGACATTCATTCCCCAGAAGCCGGTGTTGGCCGCACCCTTCATATTCGATGCCGTTGCGCCGGTGGTGTTGATGTCAAGGGCATTTGCCTGTGCGGTGTTCAGCAGCTGGCTCGTTGTCAGCGCCAATTCCGCTCCGCCATAGGCCGTCCAGCCTTCAAGGCCTTCTGCAAAGTTGCGGTTCTTCACCAGTTCGGCATATAGTCCGCCCTCGCCGGCGTGGTTTATCTCTTCGAAAAAGAGTCCGTAGTGGTGGTCGCCTATCAGTGGGCCGCGCTGTGTGGCGTCTATTGTCATCGTCACCTGTGCCTGCACAGCCGTTGTCATGGCAAAAAAGCAAGAAAGGCAGAATGTTCTTGTCGTGATATTCATCTGTCAGTAATGTTTGTGATAATAAGTCGGTAATGTCTGTTGATAATAAGCAAGGAACCGGAGATGGGGTTTCTGGCCCCATCCCCGTTCCTTTTGGTGTGGTGTCCTGCCGGAACTGTGCGTTCCCACGCCCGTTCCGTCAGTAACCCGCAAGGGTTTTTACTTCACAATGACTTTGTTGACAATCACCTTGCCGTCGGCCATGGTGGTCTTCATTATGTTGATGCCCTTCACGAGTGTTGCGTTGCGCACGCCGTTCACGCCGTAGTATTCAACCTTGGCCACCTTGGCGGTGTTGCCGTCAACGGTGTCGATGCCTGTCGGGTCGCCGCTCGGCTTCTTGTCGCTGTTCTCGCCGAAGTATATCAGCTTGAAGTTGTCGATGATGAGCCAGTCAGAGCCGACCTTGGTGTCCTTGCGGAGACCTATGCGCAGTGTCTTCTCGGTCACCTTCACGGTAACGGTGTTGAGATACTTGCCAATCTGGAAGTAAGCATTGGCAGAAACCATGTCGTTGGGCACCTTCATTGCAGTACCGTTGATGGTCACGTCAGACTCAGAACCCGAGCCGATTGACTCTTCCAAAGCACCTGCGGAGATAGGCATGATGCCCACGGTGTTCATCTCTTTGTCAGCGGAAACTGCATAGAGCAGAGCGTTGCTCAGAGTGTCGGGGTTGGCTGTGTATGCCTCAGCGTCGGCAGCAGAGCTACCCATGCGGCAGAATGCGTTGGCCGATACCTGATAGGTTCCGTTGGGCAGACCAACGATGTCCTGATACATGTCCACGCCTGCCTTCTCGTAGTACTCATAGAGCAGGGCGGCTTTCTGGGTGTCGTCGTTACCGAAGCTGCCTGTTGCGCCAGTCCATCCGGCTGTAGAGTTGTTGCCGTTCTCATCCTCGAAGCCCGGTGTGGCGATGAGTGAGGTGAGGTCTTGCGGGTTGTCGTCGGTAGCCTCGCCTGAAGGTATCTTGAGAGCAACGGTCATCTCCTTTACCTTAGTCACATATTCAGCGATCTGCTCGTCGGTCAGAGATGTCTCCTCTATACCTTCCATCACTTCAGAATAGAGTGCGGTAGCCTTGGCTATGGTTTCCTGAGAAGCCGGGCAGTCACCAGCGCTGGCAAGAGTGTTCATGCTTTCAGCAAGCGTAACCAGTTCTTCGCAAGCCTTGATGGAAGCGTTGGCTGCCTCAATGGCTTCATAGAGGTCTGAGAGTGCGGTGAACATTGCCTTGCCGGCATCATCGCCAGTGCCGCCAACAGAGGTGTTGCCTTCTGAGATAGCCTTTGTCAGCTTGTCGAATGCGGTCTTGCTCATAGAGCTTACAGGTGCGCTTCCATTGACGAATGCCTGTGCGCTTGTGATGGCCTTTTCCAGTTCAGGCTTGATAATCTCAGGCTTGAAGCCTTGGTAAATCATCTTGAAGTTGTCCCAGCATACCCACTGGTTGGCGTTGTCACGCTCGCCCTTGATACCGATGCGGAGCACATCGCCGGCCTTGGCCACGAGACCGAAGGCAGTGCTGGTGTACATATTGTTAGAGAATGCGATACCGGCATTGGTCATGTCGTTGACATACCATATCGAGTCTTGAGTTACTTCATCTTTTTCTGCCTCAAACGGAGCGGGACCTACAAGGTCTGTAGTATGGAAGAGTTCACCCTTCTTTGTCTGCTCGTCATAGATGTTCTTCAAAGCGTCGGTGTTGTTGTTCACATATACGCAGATTGAGGTTGACTTCTCCCACTTAAAGCCGTTATCCTTGTATATAGGCCAAGCCACAGCGTTGTCGCCCGGACGATAGAAGCCCTGGAGCGAGATTGAGTAAACGCCCACGGGAGCGTCCTTCACTTCCTGATAAACGTCGAATGCGGTGTTGAACTTCTCTGCACACTTATTGGTGGCAGGGCCGTTCACGGTAGGACTGCCGTTCCATCCTGTTGCGCCATCCTCATAGCGTGCGTTCACGAGGAACTTGTCGGTAACGTCAGAGCCTGTCTTGATGCTGTTCTTGATGCAGTTGTCGTTGGCGGCAACCAGCTTTTCTGTATTAGCAATAACCTCTTCGGTGGTCAGTGTCAGATCCTTAACGTCGTATTCAGCGTCAGCTACCATATCGCTAAGCGCATCCTTAAGGTCGCCTTCCGCAACGTCATCGTCATTCAGGGTAGCGTCAGCGGCGTCCATGGCTGCCTTGTAAGCCTCCCAAGCGGCGATGTTTGCCTTGATGGCGGCTGTAGCGTCGTTCAGAGCCTTGATGTTGGCCATCACTTCAGCCTTGCTGGTCGGAGTTGACAGACCGCTCTTCACAGTATTGTAAGCATCAACAGTACCCTTGGTCATCGCTGTGCCTTCAGGAATGGTAGTGGCATCGAAAGCGTCGGCCACCACCTGAGCCTGCCACTTCTGGAATGCAGCGGCGGAGTTGCCGTAGTATGTCAGCTTCCAGTTGTCGAAGAGAGTCCAGTCGCCGTCAACAGTGGAGGTCTTGAGCAGACCGATGGTGAACTGGTTGTCGTCAATGCCGAAGAACACAGTGTTGTCTTTGTAGCGTCCATCCTCAAAGTAAGCCGCTGCGGCAACCATGTTTTCGGGAATGAAAGCTGTGCCTTCACTGGTGTTCTTTCCGTTTTCGTTCACCTCATTACCTGTACCGAGCTTGCTGTCACGCGCTTCTGCAAAGACGTTCATGATAGCTGTGGTCAATGTGTCCTGACCTGCTGCGGCATAGAGCTGGGCAAGTCTGTTGATGTCACCCTTGGTGTAGTTCTCATAAGACGCTGCTGCATAACCGGCGCGATAGAATGCCTGAAGGCTGAGGGCATACACTCCGTTGGGAGCTTCGCCTATCTTCTGGTAGGTTTCATACGTAGTGTTCCAGAACTCCGATGCACCACTACCAAATCCCTGAGCTCTGGTGCTGGTTGATGTCCATCCAGTGTTGCTTCCGCTGGCGTAGTCGGGGTTAGTGATAAGGCTGGTCTTGTCAACGGGGTCGTTGGCGTCCACTTGGCTTTCGTCAGCCTTTCGGATGGCCTCCTTCACCGCAGCAATGGCTGCGTTCAGTTCCTCGGTTGTAGATGCTTCGTTCTCATAGACTGCTGTCCATGTGGCAACGTCAACCTTTTTGGCCTTGGCCTCGCCTATCAGGTCATACAGTTCCTGCGCTACATTATACACAGCGAGGGCTTCGGTATAGACTTTGTAGTCGGCCGGTGTGACGGCACTCCATTCAACGCAGTGGGAGCCATTCTCCGCATCGAGGAACGCCCACAGACGGGTGTTGGTTCCGTTGTCCAAAGTCTTGTCAACTCCCACGAAAGCCGGATGCTCACCAACCTTCACCTTAACGCTATCTTCCACATAGTTGGGGTTCGATGCGCTTGCTTGAAGGCGAATTTGGTTAGCATCCATCTGAACGACCTTCCACAGCGTATCAGTCTGATTGTTGAAGTCGGTGTAAACGCCGCCATCCAAATAGCTGGCTTTGCTTGTCGCATCTACCGATGTTGTGAACCAGCCTTTCCGCCAGCCCTTAAAGCTGCCGGTTTCAACAGAGTCTCTAAGGATGGCTGTATTGCCGTCAATCTGGTCAATCTTCACCTTCCATCCTTCATCGGCGACAGAGGCACGGGTACCGTAATCATTTGCACCGCACCAGAACCCTTGGGCTTTGGTGTTGTAGAGATAGCAAACTTCTCCATACTGGAATTCGGAGGCCGCTTTGGGCGCAGGCTTCTGCCGCACACCGTCAACCAACTCCGCATGGACGCTGCCGCAAGCAAGCAGCAACGTACCTGAAATGAGTAGTCTTGAAATTCTCATAAGTGTTGTTGTTAAATTAAAGTTAGAGAGATAAAATTTGTATTCAGAGTATTCCCACCACGGACAACAGCGGCTGTCAAGCCCCAATATCCCCGCAAGTGGTAGTTAGTCAGTCTTTCTCGGTTCTTAGTCTGTCTGTTTGTTAGTTCTTGCCTGTCTGTCAGATGCCTTGTCTGTCTGTCAGTCAGTTGATTCCTTTCAGTTAGTTAGTCCTTGGCCTGTCAGTCAGGAGTTCCTTGTCCGTCAGTCAGTGGGTTCTTTGCCTGTCAGTTAGATTCCTTGTCTTTCAGTTGTGGTTCTTAATCTGTCAGTTAGGTTCTTTGTCTGTCAGTTAGTTGGTTCTTTTGTCTGTCAGTCAGTTGGTTCTTAGTCGGTCTTTAGTTCGGGGAGGTCACAAACCCAGCGGTTCAAAACAAGCACCCCGTTAGTGAGTAATTAATAGTATAATGTACGCGAACATTATTATATAAGGGAAAAGCCTTCCAACCGCACCTCCAAGTCCATCCATTCAGGACAGAACCGTCAGCCGTACAGAACCCGAAAGTATCGGAGCAAACACCGCCAGCGCATCAGTAGCACAACGTAAGTGCAACGGTAGCGAAACGCAAATGCACCAGTTACACATCTTAAATGCACCAGTTACGCACCTTAAATGCACCAGTTACGCAGCGGAAGTGCGTCGGTAGCACAGCGGAAGCGCGTCGGTGGCACAGCGGAAGTGCGTCGGTGGCACAGCGGAAGTGCATCGGTAGCACAACGGAAGTGCGTCGGTAGCACAGCGGAAGTGCAGCGGTGGCACAGCGGAAGTGCAGCGGTGGCACAGCGGAAGTGCAGCGGTAGCACAACGGAAGTGCATCGGTGGCACAGCGGCAATATACGGTAGCATATCTGCAGCTGCTG
>CAVHML010000006.1:14650-27114 GCA_963636905.1 bacterium | reverse complement strand
ACCTATGATTTACGTATTGGTAATTTGTTTGGTGTGCATCATTGTCTTTGCAAAGATGGCACTGGTGATAATCCCGCAGTCAGAGACAAAGATTATCGAGAGGCTTGGCCGCTATCACGCCACGCTACAGCCCGGTATCAACCTGATAGTGCCGTTCATAGACAGGGCAAAGGAAATCGTGGTGCTCAACAGAGGACGGTATCAGTATTCCACTTCCATCGACTTGCGCGAACAGGTGTACGACTTCGACAAGCAGAACGTAATAACCAAGGACAACGTGCAGACAGAAATCAACGCCTTGCTGTACTTCCAGATTGTGGATCCGTTCAAGGCGGTGTACGAAATAAACAATCTGCCGAACGCAATAGAGAAGCTGACGCAGACCACACTGCGCAACATTATCGGTGAGCTGGAGCTTGACGAGACGCTGACAAGCCGCGACACAATCAACACCAAGCTCCGCGCTGTGCTCGACGACGCCACAAACAAGTGGGGAATAAAGGTGAACCGCGTGGAACTTCAGGACATCATGCCTCCGCAAAGCGTGCTCTCCGCTATGGAAAAGCAGATGCAGGCCGAACGCAACAAGCGTGCTACGATTCTGACCAGCGAGGGTAAGAAGGCTTCGGACATACTACAGTCTGAAGGAGAAAAGGCTGCCACTATCAACAAGGCTGAAGCAGAAAAGCAGCAAGCCATACTCAAGGCTGAAGGAGAGGCACAGGCTCGCATACGCAAGGCTGAGGCTGAAGCAATAGCCATTGCCAAGATAACCGAAGCCGTTGGCAAGAGTACCAACCCAGCCAACTATCTTTTGGCTCAAAAGTACATACAGATGCTGCAGGATGTGGCCTCCGGCGACAAGACAAAGACGGTTTACCTGCCTTACGAAGCCACCAACCTCATGGGCAGCATAGGCGGAATTAAGGACTTGTTCAAGTCGGAATAGTCTGCAGTAATGTTTTCTCATTACGCAAAACCGTTTCGTAAAGGTTTACGTGTCGAATATGTAACCGCAGAATTGGTTCACTCGGAAAAAGCACGTACCTTTGCATACTGTAGAAGAACCTGCGACTGCAAGCTTCAAACTGACAGTTTGGTGAGAACAGACCAACGGGTGAGAAACACAAAGAACTAAAAACAACTACAATAAATCATTTAAAACAATGAAACCACTAAACAAACATTTTGCGCCCAAGAGCGTAATGCCCGAAAAGGTGATTCAGTTTGGCGAAGGCAACTTCCTCCGCGCATTCGTTGATTGGATAATCTGGAAGATGGACCAGCGCACCGACTTCAATGGTTCGGTTGTAATCGTGCAGCCTTTGGCAAACGGTATGGTTGACTGGCTCAATGGCCAGGACTGCCTCTACCACGTAAACCTGCAAGGCCGCGAGAACGGCAAGCCCGTCAACACGCTGGAGCGCATCGACGTGGTTAGCCGCGCCTTGAACCCATACAGCCAGAACGCCGCTTTCATGGCTTTGGCCGACCAGCCCGAAATTCGTTTCGTCATCTCCAACACCACCGAGGCCGGCATCGCCTTCGACCCCTCGTGCAAGCTCGACGACGCTCCCGCTGCCTCTTATCCTGGCAAGCTCGTGCAGCTGCTCTATCGCCGCTGGCAGACATTCAACGGCGACCCCACAAAGGGATTGCTGATATTCCCCTGCGAGCTGATATTCCTCAATGGCCACGTGCTCAAGGACTGCATCAACAAGTATATCGAACTGTGGCAGTTGCCTAAGGAGTTCAAGAAGTGGTTCGACGAGAGCTGCGGCGTATATGCCACACTCGTAGACCGCATCGTTCCCGGCTTCCCGCGCAAGGAGATTGCCCAAATCCAGGAGAAGATTAGCTACCGCGACAACTTGGTCGTTCAGGCAGAGAACTTCCACCTTTGGGTTATCGAGGCACCCAAGGAAGTGGCCAAGGAATTCCCCGCCGACAAGGCTGGACTCAACGTGCTGTTTGTTCCGTCGGAGGAGCCTTACCACAAGCGCAAGGTTACTTTGCTCAACGGCCCGCACACTGTGCTGTCGCCTGTGGCTTTCCTCAGCGGCGTGAACATCGTGCGCGACGCTTGCAACCACGAGGTTATCGGCAAGTACATCCACAAGGTGCAGTTCGACGAGCTTATGCAGACGCTCGACCTTCCGATGGAAGAGCTTGAGAAGTTTGCCAGCGACGTGCTTGAGCGCTTCGACAACCCGTATGTTGACCACCAGGTTACGAGCATCATGCTCAACTCGTTCCCGAAGTTCTGCGCACGCGACCTGCCAGGTGTGAAGACCTATCTTGAGCGCAAGGGCGAGCTGCCCAAGGGCCTCGTGTTCGGTTTGGCCGCCATCATCACATACTACAAGGGTGGCAAGCGCGCCGACGGAACTGAAATCGTGCCCAACGACGCTCCCGAAATCAAGGAGCTGCTCGCCAATCTGTGGGCTACCGGCGACACGCAGAAGGTGGCCGACGGTGTGCTTGGCGCAACTTCAATCTGGGGCGAAGACCTCAACGCAATCAGCGGCTTGAACGCTTTGGTTAAGCAGTATCTTGACCTCATCCAGGACAAGGGTATGCTTGAGGCTGTCAAGACCATCCTTTAAGAATGACACTGGGACTGTCTCCTAAAAAAGAGAATTTCCAACAGTCGCCAATAGTAGAACAAATAGGGGCATATGGCTTTGCATGAAGCCGTATGCCCCCATTTTTTCATGCAATGAAATTATGAACGACAAGCAGCGTGTAGACCAACTTCTGGCCGAATATGCGGCGAGATACGAGACCGAGGACTTCCTCGCGGGCGACCCAAGCTGGTTTATGCACCAGGTGGACGGGCGGCTCAACCAAGAGACGCTGGCCTTTGTGGCCTCGTGCCTAAGCTATGGCAGCCGCAAACAGTTTTTCCCGAAGATACAATATATGCTGGATTGCTCCGATGGTGAGGTGTATGACTGGGTGAAAAGCGGAGCTTTCGACAAAGATATTCCCGACAGCGGTGAGTGCTATTACCGCCTATACACGTGTCATGTCATGTGCGTGTTTCTGTCGGCTCTGCGCTCCATGCTAAACGAATACGGCTCCATCGGCAACTATGTCTGCGACAATGCCCACGACGGTCTTTCTGCAGTTGCGGCCATCTGCGCTTTCTTCCGCAAGCATGGCGTTGAGGGCGTGGTGCCGAAGGACGCGTCGTCGGCCTGCAAGCGCGTGTGCATGTTTTTGCGATGGATGGTTCGCGACGGCTCGCCTGTGGATTTGGGTCTGTGGAGCGCCACTATCGACAAGCGCACGCTGATAATGCCACTCGACACCCATGTGGTTCAGGAGTCGGTGCGCCTCGGCCTGCTTTCGGGCAAGGCGGCGTCGATGGCGGCGGCCAGGCGGCTCACGGCGCGAATGCGCGAAGTGTTTCCCGACGACCCGCTCAAAGGCGACTTTGCCTTGTTTGGATATGGCGTTAGCAAAGACTGACTCGTTTGCAAAGGTTTGCATATTAAAATGCCGCCTTGCGTGGCCATGCGTCCGTCCGTTTGCCTTATCTTTGCACCATACTACAATCTAAGATTATAAGAACAAGATGGAGAGAACATGGAGATGGTTTGGCAAGAACGACAAGATAACGCTTGCCATGCTGAGGGAGATTGGTGTGCAGGGCATCGTCACAGCCTTGCACAATGTTCCTAACGGTGAAGTTTGGACGAGGGAGCAGATAGCCGACTTGCGCCAGTATATCGAGAGCTACGGCATGCGTTGGTCGGTGGTAGAGAGCTTGCCCGTGTGCGAGAGCATCAAGTATGCCGGCCACGACCGCGACCAGCTTATAGCCAACTACTGCGAGAGTCTGCGCAACCTTGCCGCAGAGGGCATACACACTGTGTGCTACAACTTCATGCCTGTGCTCGACTGGGCGCGCACCGACCTTAGCCACCCCAACCCCAACGGCACCACCAACCTGTACTTCTCGCACGCCGAGTTTGCCTATTTCGACATCTGCATCCTGAAGCGCGAGAACGCCGAGAAGGACTGGCCAAGCAATGTGCTTGAGCAGGTGGAGAAGCTGAAGCAGACCATGACGCCCGAAGACGACCATAAGCTCGTGGACAACATCATCGTGAAGACGCAGGGCTTCGTGAGTGGCAACATCAAGGAGGACGACGAGCACCCCGTGGAGCTGTTCCGCCAGTTGCTCGACCTATACAAGGGCATAAGCAAGGACCAGTTGCGCGAGAACATGCGCTACTTCCTTGAGGCGATAATGCCCGTGTGCGACGAGTGCGACATGAGGATGTGCGTACACCCCGACGACCCACCTTTCCCCATACTCGGACTGCCGCGCATCGTGACCTGCGACGACGACATCAACTGGTTCCTCTCTGCGGTTGACAATCCCCACAACGGACTTACATTCTGCGCTGGGTCGCTCTCGGCCGGAGCACACAACAATGTGGTGGAGCTGGCGCGCAAGTATGCCTCGCGCACATGGTTCGTTCACCTGCGCTCGTGCCACGTGTTCCCCAACGGCGACTTCACCGAGGCTTCTCACCTTGGCGGACGTGCCGACCTGATAGAGCTGGCGCGCATATTCGAGAAGACCAACCCCGAGCTGCCCATGCGCGTTGACCACGGCATGACCATGCTTGGCGACGAGGCGCGCGGCTACAACGCCGGCTACTCGTTCCTTGGGCGCATGTTTGCCATGGGACAGGTGCAGGGCATACTGGCCACGGTCGACCGCGAACTGGGCATAGAGTATAAGCAGCCTGGTTTCTTCGAATAACCCCACAGGAAACATACAAACTACAACAATATAAAATCCAAGTAATGCAAAACTTATTCGACATAAAGGATTACGTAGTCGTAATCACTGGTGGAACGGGCGTGTTGGGACGCTCAATAGCAAAATATCTGGCCTTGAACGGCGCCAAAGTGATAATCCTCGGACGCAAGGAGGAGGTTGGCAACGCCATAGCCGCCGACATCGAGAAAGAGGGCGGCAAGTGCGAGTTCATGAAGACCGACGTGATGAACCAGGCCGTAGTGGAGCAGAACTGCGCCGACATAATGGCCAAATACGGACGCATCGACACTCTGCTCAATGCTGCCGGAGGCAACATGGCGGGAGCGACAATAGCCCCCGACCAGAACTTCTTCGACTTGAAGGCCGAACAGTTTCAGACGGTGCTTTCGCTCAACCTCACGGGAACGGTCATTCCCACGCAGGTGTTCCTCAAGCCAATGGTTGAGCAGGGCAAAGGCTCGATAATCAACTTCTCGTCGATGGCCGCCTTCCGTCCGATGACGCGCGTGTGCGGCTATGCCGCTGCAAAGGCAGGCATAAGCAACTTCACGGCTTTCATGGCCACCGAGTGCGCCAAGAAGTTTGGCGAGGGCATCAGGGTGAACGCCATTGCCCCAGGCTTCTTCATCACCGAGCAGAACAGGGCGTTGCTCACCAATCCCGACGGCTCGTTCACTCAGCGCGGTCAGGACGTAATCCGCCAGACTCCATTCGGACGCATGGGCGACCCCGAGGAGCTGTGCGGCACGATACACTACCTCATGAGCGACGCCGCAAAGTTCGTCACCGGCACCGTGGCCGTTGTCGATGGCGGCTTCAACGCCTTTGCAATGTGACACTACTGAACAAATCATAATTATATCGTGGCGGGAATGGGTCGTTGATGGACTCGTTCCCGTTTTTGTACTGCCGCTTCGAAGTGCCGGAGAGACTGTTGCCGTAGCGGAAAAGGCCGCTCCGCAGGGCGGTTCCCGTATCGCGATTATTGCCGGATTATTGTTTTTTAGACAAAAAATATTTTGTCGGTTGGGCAATAATGCTTATTTTTGCAGAAAACAACAGCCATGATGAAGAAGCTACTCATATATTCCCTCTTCGCCGCCATGCTGCTTTCGGTCTCCACAGCGGCCAGAGCGTCGGAGCCGGAGGCGTTCCTGCAGGAGCAGATTGACGCTGACAGGATAAGCATCACGGTCAACCAGTCCACGCTCTGCGTGAACGGTGCTGCCGGACAGGTGCTTGAGGTGGTGTCACTCACCGGGCGGCCTGTGGCTTCGGTCAAGATAGAAAGCCCGTCACAGCGTGTTGAACTTAATTTGCCCAAAGGTTGCTACATTCTGAAGGTAGGCAAGGTGGTGAGAAAGGTTTCCATTCGCTGACATTAGTCTGCTGCCTGTTGGTCGCAATCGGGCTGGCAGGGTGCAGGGAAAAGGCCGAAAATCCCAATAAAAACATAGGCGCAGAGGCGTTTTCCGGGTGGAAAACGCAGGAGTATGCGCTCAATTCCATCCGAATAAGGGACGCTATCGACGGGTTATGCCGTGCAGACAAGGACTCGATGGCGGCCGACTATTACACCAGATCTTACTATTCTAAACGCAGTCCGTTTCTTTGGATTGACCGAAGTGGCGTGGATGGACGTGCCGACACGCTGGTTGCCGTGCTCAAAACCGTGGGGAGCATGGGCTTCAGCGAGGCGGCTTTCGGCGTGGAGCGTATAGAGCGCGACCTGAAATGCGTGCGCTGCCTCGACTTCGATGGCGACTCGCTGGCCATAAACCGCACGATGGCCTCCATCGAATACCGGCTCACCAAGGCTTATCTCCGCTATACAGTAGGCCAGAGGTTCGGCTTTGTCAACCCCAACAAGCTATTTAACCGCCTTGACCCTATGCCCAGCGACAGCACGGAGAGGCCGAAAGGCTTCCGTAAGCTGTATGATGCTGGTGCTGAACGTCCTGGCGACGGGTTCTATGCCAAGGCTCTGCGTCAGATAAGGTGCGACAGTCTCGGACCGTTCCTGCGCAGTGTGCTTCCCACAGACCCGATGTATGCTCGGTTTATGGCCGAATTGCCCTCAACAAAGGGCTTGACGGCACGGCGGAGGCTGCTCTGCAACATGGAGAGATGCCGCTGGCGTGGAGCCAATCCGACCGGACAAGAAGGTAAATACGTGGTGGTAAACATACCTGCCTTCCACCTTTATGCCTACGGAGGCGACTCCGTAATGGAGATGAGGGTGGGGTGCGGAAGCGTAAAGACCAAGACCCCGATGCTCAACAGCGCCATCGAGCGCATGGATGTCAACCCCGTGTGGAACATACCCGTGAGTATTATCAAAGGCGAAGTGGCTCATCACGCTGGCGACACGCTCTATTTCAATAGAAACAAGTACTATATAGTGGAGCGGAAGAGCGGCAAACGGCTGCCCGTAGAGTCGGTTTCGTCGGCCATGTTGCGCAGTGGCAACTACCGGGTGTCGCAGGAAGGGGGCGAAGGCAACGCTCTGGGGCGCATAATATTCCGCTTCCCCAACAATTTCTCTGTGTTTCTGCACGACACGTCGAGCCGTGGGGTGTTCCAACGCGACTACCGGGGAGTGTCGCACGGCTGCGTAAGGGTGGAAAGACCGTTCGATTTGGCCGCCTATCTGCTCGACAGTCCGGACGAATGGACGCTCGACAAGCTGCGCATCTCCATGGATATGCCTCCGCAGACGGCGCGCGGACGAGCCTATGTGAAAGCCGGACACGAAGACAACCATCTCGTCAGCTCGCTGAAGGTGTCGCCCAGCGTACCTATATATATAACCTATTTCACCCTCTACCCCGATTCGCATGGCAAACTCGCGGCCTGGCCCGACGTATATGGCTACGACGACGTGCTGTGGCGGTGGATTAAACCTTTGACAGACTGAACCGTCAGACAAAAAGTGGACAAGTTCGACGAGCGGAAGATAGTGTCTCTCCTTTCCGACCCGGCCACAAGCCGCAAGGCTTTCGGCATGGTAGTGGAGCAATATGGCGAACAGCTGTATTGGCAAGTGAGGCGTATCGTGCTGTCACACGACGATGCGAACGATGTGATGCAGAACGTTTTTGTCAAGGCGTGGACGGGTATCGGTTCCTTTCGCAACGACTCGAAGCTCTCAACATGGCTCTACAGGATTGCCGTAAACGAGAGTCTTGACTTCATGCGTCGCCGAAAAGCGGTGCAAACCGTTAGTGCGGACGATGCGGATGCCGGGGTTGCCAACGCCCTTATGGCCGACAAGTATTTCGACGGCGACGAGACAGCGGCACAACTCCAACAGGCCATAGCCCTGTTGCCCGAAGTTCAGCGCACCGTGTTCAACCTCCGCTACTACGGAGAGATGAAATACAGCGAGATGAGCCGGGTATTGGGCACGTCGGAGGGGGCGTTGAAAGCCTCTTACCACATCGCTGTGAAAAAAATATCGGAGTATTTCAAGAACCGGGATTAAACCTTTGGCAGCCAAGACTGTCAAAGACATAAAAGGAAAACCAATGACAAGCAAAGAAGAAAGATACCTGAGAAGCAGGGTAGGGAAGCAAAACCCGTTCCGTGTGCCGGAGGGTTATTTCGACGGTTTCGCCGCACGGATGACGGCAAACCTGCCGGAGCAGGACGGTAAGGCCTCCGCTTCGGTCAGCCCGCGCCGCCCCAGAGTGGTGCGGATGGTGCTTTACGCAGCAGCCTGTCTGTGCATCGCAGTGCTTGGGTCAGCCGTCTATTGGAGCAAGCTGTCCCTGCAAAGCACGGAAAGCGGCACCGCGCAGGTGGTCACCCACACGGTCGCGAGCACAGACGTCTATGTTGACGCCGTGGCAGACTACACCATGATGGATAACTCGGACATCTATGCATACTTGTCGGAAGAGTAGGAACAAAAAAGAAAAGGTTATGGGCATTAAGAAAGTATTATTGGCAGTCGTGGCACTGGGCTTTGCCCTCTCCATGGGCGCACAGAAGCAGCAGGAGAAGTTCGATCCCAAGAAGTTCCGCGCCGAGTTGGAGAGCTATATCATAAAGGAAGCGTGCCTCACTCCCGTGGAATCGTCGGCTTTCTTCCCCCTTTACGACGAGATGAACCGCAAGCAGCGGGGCGTGTTTGATAAGATGCGCCGCCTCGGAAAGATGCATCCTGCCAGCGAAGAGGACTGTAAGAAGGCGATAAACGAGCGCGACAAGCTCGATTTGGAGCTGAAAAAGATACAGCAAACCTATCACGGCAAATTCCTGAACGTCCTTTCCGCCAAGAAAGTCTTTGCCATACTGAAAGCCGAAGACCGCTTCCACCGCCGGATGCTGCACCGTGACGGGCGCAACAAGAAGTGAAAGGCATCAAGAACAACAGCCCGAAAAGGCAGAAACGAGCCGTTGAGGCGAAGTGAAGATACAAAATAGGGAGGGAAACGAAACCGTTTTCCTCCCTATTCCATTTGCTTTCCAATGATTTTCTGCGCTACTTGAATGTAACAGTCGTAAACCCTCTAAGTCTGGTCTTTTCGTCTGGTGCAATTACATTGTAGTTGTTTCCTTTTCCCAACTGCATTATGTTGCCGTCATCGTCCCTAAAGAACCTGAATAATTTGGGGAACACACTCACACCACCCGCTTCGGTGAGCTTTGTATAGACTGTGTTATAGTTCTCATACGTATCCACTGTCATGTTGTATAGTTCTTCATGTGTCGGCAACCGCCAGTCTGGCACGCCTTCCACAGCCATTTCGGCCAGTCCGGCATCGGTTATCTCCTTCCATTCGGCCTGTGTGTGCTCCTTAGTTGTGGTCAAATCGCTCTTCTCGTCAATGGTCATCAGCGTGGAGGTTATCGTTCCGGCCACCTTGTCGGTGTCGTTGCGCAGCACATAGCACTTCTCCATGTATATCGACCCGACTTCCGGGGCTGCGCCAGTGGCCGTTCCGCCCTTGTCGTCAGAGCCTTGGGAGTCCTGCGAGTCGGTCATGTTGAACGCTATGTCGCGCGTTCCCGCCCACTCGGTGCCCGTGACGGTGCCGCTGACGGTAAAGCCGCCGGGCTTGTATGTGCCGGTTATGTTAATCTTGTAGTTGGCTTTCAATTCGCCGGACGACTCGTATGCGTAGGTCTTCGTGCCGTCTGCGGTTGTCATGGCCACCGTTATCGAGGCTTTTCCGCTGGCTTCGAGCAGGTATGCGCCCGACTCCAAGGCCCAAGTCGTGCCGTCCGCACCCTTTGTCAGGTCGGCTGTGTATGCTCCGTTGGTGCCTGTGCAAGTGCCGTCGAGCAACAGAGTGCTGTAAAGGGGCGAGATTGAAACCGACACGGCGGTCACTTCCGCCGGCACACTGTTAATCTTCACACTGCAAAGCTGCATCACCTTGCGCTGCATCGTTAGGGTCAGCTCGTTTGTCTCGTCCTCTCCCACCTTTGCCAGCACCTGTGCGGCCGTCATAAGGTCGCCGTGGCTGTGGCCGTCGCGCAGGGTTATGGGCGAATTGCTTGCCGCTTCTTCCTTCGTGGGCAGTGCATAGTCATCTGCCGAGACTCCTCCGACAGCCTGAACGGTATAGCTGCCCTTGGAAAGGTTAACCGACAGCTCGTCATCGGCCGAGGAAAGGGTCGCAGTAGCGGCGCACGAGCCGGTGCTGCCGAACACATACACACTGACAGGATAGCTGACC
This sequence comes from bacterium, assembly GCA_963636905.1. Taxonomy (GTDB): domain Bacteria; phylum Bacteroidota; class Bacteroidia; order Bacteroidales; family Bacteroidaceae; genus Prevotella. Next base: position 16,626 of record CAVHML010000006.1, on the reverse strand, counting down.
GTACCGTCAACACTGCGCGTGGTGACCGCCAGCGTACCCTTTGCCGAACTGTTGTCCCCGGCTTCCAACTCGATTTCTTTTGCACAACCGCTAAAAAACAGTGTTGCCGACAGTAGGACTGCCGGCAACACTGCCGCAAAACCGTGCCTTACGGCCTTGCCTAACGTCTCTTTCATCAGTGATAAGGTATCTTTTCTCATAGTTATTAGATTGTTTTTCTTGCAAATTCTCATTGTCTCTTGCACATTCTTATTGCCTTTATATGCAATTCATAATTGTTTCTTTGCACATCCTCTTGGCCTTTTGTATGCAATAGCCTTGTCTCTGCGTCCGTTACGTCCCGACAACGCTACTGCAAATATAGGAATTTGCGGTGGTTTCCGTACCGTTTGTATTAAAAAAAGCGACACTTCTTGAGAAAAAGTGTGGGAATTGGCTCGAATTTATGTCAAAGTCATGTCAAAATATAGGATTTTCATCATCATCGCAATCAAATTCTTCACTCTTCACTTTTCTCTTTTTCACCTTGCACAAGCTATTCTGCCGTATTACCTCGGCAGCTTGTCGTATTCGGAGTCGGCCACGGGTTCGAGCCATTCGTTACTTGCGCCGTCGGCCGGCACGGCTATGGCTATGTGCTGGAACCATGAGCCGGCTGTCGCGCCGTGCCAGTGCTTGGTTTCGGCCGGGATGTTCACCACATCGCCGGGGCGCAGTCTGCGGGCAGGGCTGTTCCATTCCTGATACCAGCCCTCGCCGCCTACGCAGATGAGCACTTGGCCGCCCTTGTGGTGTATGTGCCAGTTGTTGCGGCAGCGCGGTTCGAAGGTCACGTTGGACATTGGCAGTCCTTCCTTGAGCAGTGGTGCGATGAAACTGTTGCCGGTGAAGTACTGGGCGTAGGCCGTGTTGGGACGGCCCTTGGGGAAAACCATTCCGTCTATGGGTTTGCCCTTGCCGAAAGGTTCGCCGTAGAACTCCGCCACGGCCTTTGCCGCGCGGAAAGCCTCCACTTCGCCAACCTTGTCGGCCAGTGCCGTGGGCAGGGCGTGCAGCGTTTCGTCGTCCACGCCCATGTTTTTCGCCCCTCTTACGTGCGCCTTCAGCTGCGGCTCCACACCGTCCATGGACGCGAGGGCACTCACTGTCACCAGTTCCCGGTCGGTGTGGCTCAGCACATCGCGGGCGAATATGTCGCCGAAGAGGTGGGCTTTGAGGTAGTAGTCGGTGGCCGGTGCGAACGAATAGGTGTAAGGCCGGCCGCCGACGAGCCGCCGTTGCACCTCCGTGCCCTGCTTCAGTGCGTCGTAGCCGTGGGGTAGGGGCGAGGCGTCGCGCCCTTCGGCCGTTGCAAGTCCCTTGTCCCGTCGTTCCTGCAACACTGTTTGCAGAGTGCCGAGGGCGTTGAGGCTTCTCGGAAATCCCGTGTAGGCATACAGGTGCGACAGGGTTTCCTTCACTTCGTTTACGGTCAGAGTGCCGTCGAGAGCCTCGTTGATGGCGGTCTTCAGCCTTTCGGGGTCGCCCTTCGCCTCGAATGATGCAATGGCCATTAGGCTTTGCTGTCTTTTGCTTAGTGCATTGTTCATTTGAGTATTGCTTTTGTCGAGTATATAAGTCTGTTCTGTGGCAGCGGACTCCTGCGCCTGTGCGGCTTCGGAGTGCGCCAGATTTTCGTTTTCCTGCGCCTTGGTGGCTGACAGACAGCAGGTTGCCATGAGTGCAACTGCCGCAATGGTCTTGATGTTCATGCCTGTATTGTTTTTTACTTTTGTGCCTTTTGTGGCGTGGATGCCGCCGTTTGTGCAGCTTTCACGGTGCAAAGTTATAGTGCGGACGGCTGTCCGGCGTTATAAGGATTACGGAAATGCCAACCATTTTTACGGAACTTGCTGCAAGAATGATGCGGTCGCCGCCACCGTCAGCCCGTCTCTTCTCCGTAAAGCGGCCGTTTACGGAGCGTAAACGGTGCATTT
>CAVHML010000006.1:0-14594 GCA_963636905.1 bacterium | reverse complement strand
TGCCGTGTTTGCGATGCCTGACGGTATGTTTGCGGAGCGAAAGCCCCGTGTTTTTTCACTTTTATTGCCCGAAATGGCCTGAAAAAGGGAAAATATGTTCTTAAACATATAAATTTGTTTGCGCAGTCAACCCGAATGTTATATCTTTGCTACCGTTATCCTGAATACAATCTTTTTACCTTAAAAAGACTAATACCTATTGAGTGAAATGCTCCCACTGTGAAGCGGGGGCATTTTTTTATCGCCCCTTTTTCATGCTGCCGCCGTGCCTTTCGCATCGGAAAGCGGCGTTTCGGAACTGTCCTATACATTATTATATATATAAGAGCCATGCACCTGCGGTATTGATATAGGTCAATAAAACGGGCTGTGTGCGCAAACAGTTGGCAAAAAGTCATTGCCGTACTTCAGAAAGGCAGTACCTTTGCAACGTCAAAAGACAAAAAGGATAACATTTAGTTAGTAGAGTTTTTAAGTTAAGAAGAAAGGGTAACAAAGATGAAAAGATTGTTTTTGACAGTAGTTGCAGTGCTTAGCATGACTATGGCATTTGCAGAGGAAGAGAAAGTTGCCGAGGTAAACAACGTAGAGGCATACGACATGAGCGTCAATATACGCAAACTCGGCGAAGCACTGGGTCTTACGATAGACCAGATGGAAAGCGTGGCCGACGTACACCACACCTTCTGCGGTGAAATGATGGTGGCTGCACACGCACAGAACGACGAGAGAAAGTCGTTGGTTGACAAGGCTGTGGCCAAGGATCTGAAACATATGAACTATATCCTGACCGCCGGACAGTTCGCAAAGTACCGTGTTCTGCTTCAGACTACGCTTGTGAACCGTGGTATCTGCAAGTAAAGGCCGGGCAACCGACACACTTTATAGACAAAAGACCGTCCCAGTTTTTAAGCTGGGGCGGTTTTTTATGTCTGGCGGTTTGGGCTTTTGTGGCTAAAGACCCGTCTTTTGTGGGTCAACGGCAAGGCTTTTGTAGGTCAACAGCAAGGCTTTTTGCTGCGCAACAGGGCGATAATAGGAATATTTTGCCTAATTTTGCAACGAAAAGCCTTTTCCCAGTGTCGGGAATATCTTTTAGGCAACCTGTTATGCGCCATATATATAATAGAATACTGTTCGTCTCGCTCCTCTTGGCTGTGGCTATGGATGTCACGGCAAGGGTACACCGTCATTCTGGACGGCGCATCTCCGTGGACACAACCTCCGTGTTGAGAGCCTATACCGACTCGCTTGTGGCATTGCGCCATAGGGTTGACACCTCAGCAACGGTCATTTCCACAGGCGATATGCACTTCGCGCGGCTGTTCATGCCGTTTACTTTCTATCACGATGTGGCCGAAAGAGCGTTCAAAGTGGGCAGCGATACATTGGCACAGGGCGATCAGGACAACATGACCGACCGGGTGATGACTCGCGTATATCTGACTCGCCCCGACCTTGTGGCCGATAGCGAGGAGCGTCTGCGCAAGGCCGGCACCATAAGGAATGAACTTGACAAGCCGGTGCGCCGTGAAGTGAAGCTCGCATCGCACATCGAACCGGTGCCGGAGGACGGTTTCGTGCCCGTGCCTTCTGGGGTTCTCATCCGCAAACCAAACTTCTGGACTTTCAACGGCGACAGTTACTTGCAGTTCCTGCAAAACTACGTGACCGGAAACTGGTACAAAGGCGGCGAAAGCAACTACTCTATGGTGAGCAGCCTGACGTTTAACGCCAACTATAACAACAAGAGCCGTGTGAAATTCGAGAATAAGCTGGAGCTTAGATTGGGCTTCCAGACCTCGCGAGACGACACTTTGCACAAGTTCAAGACCAACAATGACCTCATCCGATACACGGGTAAGCTCGGCCTACAGGCACACTCGCAGTGGTATTACTCCCTGCAGCTGCTCGCCTACACGCAGTTTACGTATGGTTTAAAGAGCAACGACAAGTACGTATATTCGGACTTTATGTCACCTTTCGATCTCAACATAGGTCTCGGTATGGACTATACGGTGAAGACAAATAACAAACGGTTGACTGGAAGCATCAACCTTTCGTTCCTTTCATTTAACTTCCGCTATGTGGATCGCAAGAACTTGGCGTCGCGATACAGTATAGCTGGCGACCACCACACGAGGGAAGACTTTGGTTCACAGCTCACTGCAAACCTCACATGGACACCGAATGAAAACATAAGCTGGAAGACCAGACTCTATGGATATACCTCTTATAGCCGCGCACTGGTGGAGTGGGAAAACACAATCACACTGAAGGTGAGCCGCTACATAAGCACCAACATCTTCCTTTACCCGCGTTTTGACGACTCAACCAAGCGAGACGAAAAGCTGGGCTACCTGCAATTCAAGGAATACTGCTCGCTTGGCTTCTCCTATGCGTTCTGATTTCTTTCAATAACGCAGCTTTACTTTTGATTATACCCTAACTTAAACAAATCTACTAATGACAATGAAACGAACAGCAGTACTGGTCTTGTCGGCTTTCTGCGCCATTGCGCAGCTCATGGCGGCCGACAGTCCGCGACAAGTTGACAACTTGAACTTCGGATGGCGTTTCCATTCGGGTGACATACAGGGCGCTGAGGCCGTCTCTTTTGACGACAGCCAGTGGCAAACCGTGGATGTTCCGCACGATTTCCAAATCTCCCAGCCGTGGGTACCGCCCGCCAAGGACGAGAAAGCCGACAACAGCGATGGCGCAAGCAATGTGAAGAGCCGTCTCAGCTCGCGCGCTTTCAAGGAGATGGGCATAGGCTGGTACCGCAAAACCATAACGCCCGACGCTTCAATGAAGGGCAGACGCGTGCTTCTCGATTTCGAAGGCATCATGCTTGTGGGCGATGTGTATCTCAACGGTGAACGCATTGGCGGCACAGAGTATGGCTATCTGGGCTTTGACGCGGACGTTTCCAAACTCCTGAAGTATGGCCAGCCCAACGTAATAGCCGTGAAAGCCAACACGCAGCGGCCGGAAAACTCGCGCTGGTACACTGGTGGCGGCCTTTTCCGCGACGTTCACCTCATCTCAACCGACGCCCAGCAGTACTTCACCCGTCACCCTCTTTACATAACCACGCCGAAAGTTTCCGCAAACGAGGCCACTGTGTGCATACAGGCCGAGATGGCGTGCTATCTAAGGATAAAGGATTTGCGCGTCAACGTGAAGATTACCGATACCGATGGCAAGGTTGTCTATGAGAAAACGCGCGACCTGCCGTTCAACCGTGGGCAGAAAATCAACGAGTATGGCGTGGATACGGTGCGGATGTCGTCGCCCCGCCTGTGGAGCTGCGACACTCCCCACCTCTACACTGCCGAGTTGAGTCTCCTGCGCCCCGACGGCACGGTGGCCGACAGGGTGAGTGAGCACTTCGGAGTGCGCTCTTTGGCGTTCTCACCCGACTTCGGGCTGAAGCTCAACGGCAAGAAAGTGCTGCTCAAAGGCAATGCCAACCACCACACACTCGGCGCTCTCGGTGCCGCAGCCTATCCGCGTGCGATGGAAAAGCGCATACAACTGCTGAAGCAATTCGGCTTCAACCATATCCGAACCTCCCACAATCCGTACAGCAAGTCGTTCCTTGACCTCTGCGACAAGTACGGTATTCTCGTTGTGGATGAGCTTTACGACAAGTGGCTCACCAAGTTTGCCGGCGGACGCACCGAGTGGACCGATCTGTGGCAGCATGATGTGCCCGAATTCATACGCCGTGACCGCAACCACCCATCGGTTATTATGTGGAGTCTTGGCAACGAGCTGCAGACATATTGGGACTTGCCGTATGCCGACTGGGGCGTTACGCCCTACAAAATGCAGAAGTTGCTGCTCAACCGCTACGACACTACGCGTCCTGTAACGGTGGCTATGCACCCCAGAGGGCGCAATCTGCACACCGACTCTCTGCCTGCGCCGTTGGCACTCGTCACAGATGTGGCCTCCTACAACTACCGTTACATGTATTTTCCCGGCGACAGCCGCCGCTATCCCAACATGATTTTCTATCAAAGCGAGGCCAATACGGCCATGATGGGGCCGAATTTCTACGAGATGAACCTCGACAAAGTGCTCGGACTGGCCTATTGGGGCATGATTGACTACCTTGGCGAGTCCAACGGATGGCCGGCCAAGGGTTGGGTGCAGGGCGCTTTCGACGTGTCGCTTGAGCCTAAACCGATAGCATACCTGCTGAAATCGATGTTCCTGCCCGACGTTCCCACAGTGCATATCGGCATTATCGACAGCGACGACAACTCGGTTTGGAACGATGTCAAGGTGGGTACGCAGCGTATGTCCGACCACTGGAACCGCAAACCCGGCTGCACAGTGTCGCTATACACCTATACCAACGCTGACGAAGTGGAGCTTTTCGTCAACGGGAAGAGCATTGGGAAGAAGAAAAACGACAAGAGCAATCCGCATCTGCGCGACCGGCTGAAGTGGGACGGCGTGAAATATGAACCGGGAAGCATAGAGGCGGTGGCCATCAACGGCGGTAAGGCTGTGGCACGCCACAAGATAGAGACCACAGGCGAGGCAGTTGCGCTGGCAGCAGAGGCAGACAACGCCGAGTGGAAGGCCGACGGCAACGATCTGCAGCACATCCGCGTGGTGGCAACCGACAAGAAAGGCCGCCGGGTGCAGACCTCCAAGGGCAAAGTGTCGTTCACTGTCGAAGGTCCGGCCGCCATTGTGGGCGTGATAAACGGCGACATGACGAGCGACGAACTGTCGGTCGGCGACTCGCGGGAGCTGTATAACGGCACCTGTACGGTAATCCTCCGCTCAGGGCTCAAGCCGGGTAAGGTCACTCTAACGGCCACTTGCGACGGCATGAAGAAGACCAAGGTGACGACAACCACGCATTAGGCGCGCCTCCCGGCACGGCTTCAGTAGTGCGGCAAGCGCAGTTCTCCACGCTGGAGACTGTGTTTGCCGCACTTGTTTTATCCCTTTTCTGAATGTTCCTGCCCTTTCTTCTGAACCCTCATTTCTATTTTCCCGAACTCTCCAGCCTATTCCTCCGAACGTTCCTGTCTTTTTCCCCGAACGTTCCTGCCCTTTTTCCCGGCACGTTATCACCCTTTTCCCCAACGCTTTTAGCCCTTTCCTGAACGTCTTTGTCCCCGTTTCTGACATAACCTGCCCGTTTACGATGCAAAACCCGGCGGTTTGCGTGTCGTAAACAGGCCGTTTGCGCACCGTAACCCGGCGGTTTACGGGAAGCGGATGCGGCAGTAGTGTGCAGCGACAGATTGCGCTGCTGCACGCAAACGGCTTTGTGTATAAAAATATTTGCATGGAAAAAACTTCGTTTCCTTTGCTTAAAAGTTCTTTATTTATTAATTTTGCAGTCGGAAAAATGTTGCTTACAGTCTGGAATTATACCTTTTTTATTACAAATGGGGGGGGTAAAAGTCGGATAGAAGCGAAGAAGAACTCTCAAACCGCCTGAAAAAGAATTGGAAAAGAACAAGGAAACCGGTACCATGCGCCAACATTCAAGGACAAGTCTTCAGATTAGGAACTTGATCATTGTGTGTGACTTTGTCGTACTCAATGTTTTGTTCTATCTGTATGCTTACAATGACTGGGTATATTCGTCATTTGGCAACAGTGCGCGCCGCCTTTTCCTCTGCCTTGTGGCCAATGCGGCGTTGGCCGTGGCCCAGTATTTCTTCTCCACAGTGCTGCATGAGCGCCTCTCAACGTCCTACAAAGTGTTGCGTCAGGCCACCTATCTGGTCATTTCCCAGGCCGTTGCTACCTACGCCTTCACCAGTCTCGTGTTCAGTTACGAGAACTTGCGTATGCCCGACTACCGGTTTACGGCACTGTTCACGGTAATCCTGTATCTCGGAATACTCCTTTCGCGCTATGTGGAGCGCAAGGTTTTGTCCGCCTACCGCCGCATGGGGCACAACAACCGCCGTGTCGTGCTTGTGGGAAACAACCCCCAGATCATTTCAATCTACGACTACCTGTCCAGTTTCCGCTCTTCGGGCTACCGCATCCTTGGCTATTACGCCGACGGAGAACTCAAAAACTGTCCCAAAGGGCTTGTCCACAGCGGCTCGCTCGACGACTTCTTCTCGCAGATGGCCTCTTCGCAGTTGCTGTCCAACGGAGATGAGCTGTATTGTGCCCTCTCTATCAACGAAATACCCAAGATTCGTGAGATTGTGAGCCTGTGTAATAACAGCATAGTGCACTTCTATTACATCCCGGCCTACACCAATATAATGGGCAAGTCGTTCACTCAGGAGCGCATAGGCGATGTTACAGTGCTGACAAACTATGAAGAGCCGCTGATGAAACCGTCCAACCGGCTGCTGAAACGCATATTCGACGTGGTGGTTTCCGCACTTGTTCTGCTGTGTATGCTGCCGTTTATCCCCATCATAGCCGGCATAATAAAGAGCCAGAGTCCCGGCCCTGTGTTCTTCAAACAGGAGCGTACCGGGCTTGACGGCCGCAACTTCTGCTGCTACAAGTTCCGCTCCATGCACATCAATGCCGATGCCGACAAGGCGCAATGCACCGAGAACGACCCCCGGAAGTTCGGCTTCGGCGACTTCATGCGCAAGACTAACATTGACGAGTTTCCCCAGTTCTACAACGTGCTCCGTGGAGATATGAGCATAGTGGGGCCGCGTCCGCACATGCTCTACCACACTGAAGTGTATAGGAAGCTCATTTCCGAGTACATGGTGCGCCATTTCATCAAGCCGGGCATCACCGGGTGGTCGCAGGTGACGGGGTATCGGGGCGAAACCAAGGAGCTGTGGCAGATGGAGGGGCGCGTCAAGCGCGACATCTGGTACATTGAGCACTGGAGCTTCGGGCTTGACCTGCGGATAATATGGAAGACAGCCATGCAAATCTTCCTCCGCGACAAGAACGCCTATTGATTTGATACAGCCAAACGCCGTGCCGCCATATCCCAAGGGGTGTGGCGGCACGGCGTTTTCATGCGGTTTCCAATAAGGAAAGGGGCAGGTCGGGAAGGGCAAACGGTTCGGAGAGCGGTGTTCCCGTGGCTTCTTGCGATGTTTTTATTTCCGCTTTTTCTTCAGCACCAGTTCCTTTGGCAGCTTCATCCACTTGCCTTTGTCGGGCACTTTCAGCGCACTGCCGTCCTCCTGGCGCAATATGAAGGTGCTGTCGTTCCTCATTGTGAGTGATGCTTTGAGGTCTTCGCTCCCGAAATCGTTTATCATACTGAGCACGGCCTTGCCTTTCGGCGATGGTTTGCCGTCGGTTACGAGCCAGTAGAAGCCGTTGTTGCGCTTGCCGAGGTAGCCCGGCAAGGGGCCGAACAGTTCGTGCGCCGGCACATTGATGTCGTTTTCATACAGGTTCAGTTCGAGATACACGTTGTATTCGCTGTTCTCGAAGTGGCCTTTGAACGGTATGGAGTCGCTCTGTGCGGCTGCCAGCAGCGGCAACATGGCCGCCAGTGAGCACAAGTATTTCCTTTTCATTTTGTAAATGCCGTGTTTATGGTTCGTAAGTGGTGCGTTTAGCTACCGTAAATGGTGCGTTTACGAGTCGTAAATGGTGCATTTAGCTACCGTGAATGCCCCGTTTGTCACCCGTAAATGGCCGGGTTTGCAAAGCAAAGTTACTAAATGTATGTCATTAAATCGGCTGGTTTTTGCAAATTTATGACGGTTTTTGGCCACGTTTACATCTTTTTTGGTATCTTTGCGAGCCACACATTTGTATGGCATCTTACTTAGAACGATATGGAAAATTTGGTTCCTGATTGCATTTTAGAGGCAAGTTGGGAAGTCTGCAACAAGGTCGGCGGAATATATACCGTGCTTTCCACGCGTGCCAAGACGATGCAGGAGATAGCGCACGACAAGGTTATATTCATAGGACCCGACTGTTGGACAGACGCTGCTTGTCCTTATTTCCGCGAGGATGCGGCACTGCTTTCCGACTGGAAAGCCAAGGCAGCCAAGGAAGGCTTGGCCTTGAGAATCGGAAGATGGACAGTTCCGGGCGAGCCGATAGCTGTTCTCGTTGATTTCAAACCGTATTTCGAGCGCAAAAACGAGATTTACACATGGCTCTGGGAGCACTATCACGTTGACAGTCTCCACGCCTACGGTGACTACGATGAGGCTTCGATGTTCTCATACGCCGCCGGACTGGTGGTGGAAAGCTACTGCAAGCACAACGTGTCGGCCAGTGAGCGCGTCATATATCAGGCCCACGAGTGGATGACAGGTCTTGGCATGCTCTATGTCAACGCCAGACTGCCGCAGGTGGGCACTATTTTCACCACTCATGCCACGAGTATCGGCCGCAGCATAGCCGGAAACATGAAGCCGTTGTACGACTATCTGTTTGCATACAACGGCGACCAGATGGCCGGCGAGCTGAATATGCAGAGCAAGCACTCTATTGAGAAACAGACGGCGGCCTTTGCCGACTGTTTTACTACCGTTAGCGACATAACGGCCAACGAGTGTCTCGAACTGCTCGACAAGAAAGTGGATGCAGTGCTGCCCAACGGTTTCGACAACAGTTTCGTTCCCTCGCCGCGAACGTTCAATGCCAAGCGCAAGGCGGCGCGCAAACGCCTGCTCGACGTGGCCAACGCTCTCTTGGGCGAAAGTTTGGATGACGACACGCTTATTGTTTCGACAAGCGGACGCTACGAATTTCGCAACAAGGGAGTGGATGTCTATATCGAAGCGATGAACCGTCTGCTCCGCGACCGCGACTTGAAGAAGAAAGTGGTGGCTTTCATCGAAGTGCCCGGTTGGGTAGGCGAGCCGCGCAGGGACTTGGTGGAGCGTCTGAACAGCGGAGAAAGCTACGACACACCGCTCGACGTGCCGATGATAACCCACTGGTTGCACGAAATGAGCCACGACAACGTGCTGGGAATGCTCAAGTTCTATGATATGCAGAACCGTAAGGAGGACAAGGTGAAGCTGATATTCATACCATGTTACCTCGACGGCAGGGACGGAGTGCTGGATATGGCCTATTACGACCTTGTTCTCGGCAACGACCTGTGCATTTATCCGTCCTACTATGAGCCTTGGGGCTACACACCGCTGGAGTCGATAGCCTTCAGCGTGCCCTGTATAACCACAGACCTGGCAGGTTTCGGACTGTGGGCGAACAAGGAGATAGGTCATCCGGGCGAGATAACCGACGGAGTGAAGGTGATACACCGCACAGACTATAACTATTCGGAGGTGGCCGATGCCATTAAGGACACCGTGGCCGAGTATTCCGCCATGCGACCTGCCACTATAAAGAAGGCAAGGGCCAATGCCGCCGCCCTGTCGAAGAAGGCTCTGTGGAGCGAGTTCATCAGATACTACCGCCAAGCCTACGCCATAGCGTTGGGCAAGGCCGAGTTGCGCAAGAAAAACAAACAAGGAAATACATAAAACATTATCAACGACATGAAAATCAAAGCTGATTACGTCAACAATCCTCAATGGAAGGAAGTGACAGTCAAATCGAGTCTTCCCGAACAACTGAAGTGTTTGGACGAGATGGCGCACAACATGTGGTGGGCATGGAACTATGAAGCACGCGATTTGTTCCGTGATCTTGACCCGAAACTGTACACTGAAGTGAAGCACAACCCCGTGCTGCTGCTCGAAAGGTTGAGCTATGAGCGCAAGGAAAACATCGTTAAGGACAAGGCTCTCATGCAGAGAATAAAGAAAGTCTATGCCCTTTTCACCGAATACATGGGCGCAAAGCCTGACAGCAAGCGTCCCTCCGTGGCCTACTTCTGCATGGAGTTCGGACTGAATCAGGCATTGAAGATCTATTCGGGCGGCCTTGGCATACTCGCAGGCGACTACTTGAAGGAAGCGTCCGACAGCAATGTGGATATGTGCGCAGTGGGTTTCCTCTACCGTTACGGCTATTTCACACAGTCACTCAGCATGGACGGGCAGCAGATTGCCAACTATGAGTCGCAGAACTTCAACACTCTGCCCATAGAACGCCAGCTCGACGAGAACGGAAACCAGATGGTTGTTGACGTACCTTATAATAATTATATGGTACATGCATTGGTTTGGCGTGTCAATGTAGGCCGCATAAAGCTCTATCTGCTTGACTCCGACAACGACATGAACTCGGAATTTGACCGTCCGATAACCCATTCTCTCTACGGAGGCGACTGGGAGAACCGCCTGAAGCAGGAGATACTGCTCGGTATCGGTGGTGTGCTGACTCTGAAGAAGCTCGGTATAACCAAGGATATATACCATTGCAACGAGGGACACGCCGCACTTTGCAACCTGCAACGCCTGTGTGACTACATCGACGGCGGCCTTTCGTTTACTGAGGCTCTTGAGCTTGTGCGCGCATCAGGTCTCTATACAGTACACACTCCCGTACCTGCCGGTCACGACTACTTCGACGAGGGTCTCTTCGGCAAGTATATGGGTGGCTATCCAGCTAAGTTGGGCATCTCATGGGACGAGTTTATCGGCATGGGACGCACCAATCCCGACGACCATTCGGAGAAGTTCTGCATGTCAACCTTTGCCTGCAACACCTGCCAAGAGGTCAACGGCGTGAGCAAGCTGCACGGATGGGTGAGCCAGAAGATGTTTGCTCCGATATGGAAAGGCTACTATCCCGAAGAGAACCACGTGGGTTACGTCACCAATGGCGTTCACTTCCCCACATGGGCTGCAACCGAATGGCGCAAGCTCTACGACAAGTACTTCGACAAGAACTTCATGTTCGACCAGAGCAACGAGAAGATTTGGGAGGCTATCTACAATGTTCCCGACAGCGAAATCTGGGAGACAAGGATGGCACTCAAGAACAAGCTGGTGCAATACATACGCGAGCAGTTCACCGAGACATGGCTCAAGAACCAGGGCGACCCCTCTCGCGTGGTGTCTCTGCTTGAGAACATCACTCCAAACGCCCTCACCATAGGCTTCTGTCGCCGCTTCGCAACCTACAAGCGTGCGCATCTGCTCTTTACAGACCTCGACCGTCTGTCCAAGATAGTCAATGACCCGGAGCGTCCCGTCAAGTTCCTCTTCTCAGGTAAGGCACATCCGGCCGACGGAGCTGGCCAGGGACTCATCAAGAAGATATATGAGATAAGCCAGAGGCCGGAGTTCTTGGGCAAAATCATCTTCCTTGAGGACTACGACATACAGCTTGCGCGCCGCCTCGTGTCGGGTGTTGACATCTGGATGAACACTCCGACGCGTCCGCTTGAGGCTTCCGGCACATCAGGAGAGAAGGCTGAGATGAACGGTGTGGTCAACCTGTCGGTGCTGGACGGCTGGTGGCTTGAAGGATACCGTGAAGGTGCCGGTTGGGCATTGACCGAAAAGCGCACTTATGAGAACCAAGGCTATCAGGATCAGCTCGATGCAGCCACGATATACGGTCTGTTGGAGAACGAAATCATACCGCTCTACTACGACAAGAACAAGGACGGCTACAGCGAGGGCTGGATTAAGGTGATAAAGAACTCCATCGCACGCATCGCACCTCATTACACAATGAAGCGTCAGTTGGACGATTACTACTCAAAGTTCTACGGCAAGCAGGCAAAACGCTTCAAGCAGCTGTCAGCAAGCGACAACCGGCTGGCAAAAGACATTGCCCGGTGGAAGGAAACCGTGGCAGAGCGTTGGGACAGCGTGTCGGTTGTGTCGTCGGAGTGGTCAATCCCCGCTTCTGGAGCGGTTATCGGTCATGAGTATAACGTCAAGTACGTTATCAACGAGCAGGGACTTGACGATGCCGTCGGGCTTGAAATGGTCAACCTCAAGGTGTCCAAGAGCGGCGAAGAGAGCGTGTTCAGCGTGTTCCCACTTGAAGTTACGGGTCACGAAGGCAACAACTATACCTTTGAAGGCAAGTATGAGCTGAGCAATGCCGGCACGTTCAAGTGCGCCATACGTATGTATCCCAAGAACGACAAGCTGCCTCACCGCCAGGATTTCTGCTATGTACGCTGGATAGAGGTGCCGTCGCTGTAATTGGGCGGACTGTCTGAGGCACTTTGAACGTGCATATAAAGTTCTTTGAACGTACAGTATAAGACGCAGACACGTTCACTTGAGTCACTTGACATTGGCGTTCTTGTGCCTTAAACACACATAATGGCGGCGGGGAAAGGCCACAACCGTGGTTTTTCTCCGCCCTTTTTCATTTACACAAAGGCCGTTGACGGTGGGAAAGTCCCGCTTTCCGGCCTTTCAAAAACACGGATTTCAAGATGAAAACACTTGCCAAACACCTCCTTTTGCTTCTTGTTGTAGTGTCGCAAGCATTGGTTGGCTACAGCACAGAGGCCGACTCTCAGGAATATTCGGGCTACTGGACGGCTGACAGTGCGTGGTATAAGGCCAAGGACACGATAAGTTCCGACAAGATAGACTTGTTCTATCTTGTGTCAACCGATGTGGTTTCGGCCACTGACGCAAGCGGTAACAAGGTGTATCGCGCCCGGTTGACATCAGAAGACCGCCGGGTCATCGGTGCGGAGCTTGCCTATGTGGAAGCGAACATAGGCCAGGGCGACTTCAACTATATCGCCCCGTACTACCATCAGTTCACTTTCGAGTCCATCAACCTGCCTTCTGACAGTTTCCAGTTGGAATACAACAAGGTTGTAAAAGAGGTTTGCGAGGCATTTGACTACTATATGAAGAACATGAACCAAGGCCGCAAGTTCGCCCTCGTGGGCTTTTCGCAGGGCGGAATGTTGGTTCTCGACGTGCTGAAGCACATGACGGCAGGGCAATACCGCCGGATGGTGGCCGCCTACGCCATGGGCTACCGCATCTCGGCCGACGACTTGAAATGCGGAAACATAGTCCCTGCGTCAGACGAAACCACTCCCGGCGTAACGGTTTCGTACAATTCCGTGCTCGATACTGCGGCAGTATGGCCGTTTGTGGCTGGCGGTGCTGTGGCGGCAATCAATCCCGTAAACTGGAAAACCGACTCCACTGCGGCCACATTCACCTATGACGGCTGCCAAAACACGGTGCGTCTCGACCCCTCAACCCGGCTCCTTGTGGTGGAAACCGCCAAGGCCGACGAGTACAGGAGCTGGAACAGCAACCCTGTCTATCGGAGTGCCGATGTCAGTCCCGACTGTCTGCATCACTGGGACCTGCTTTTCTACACCACATACATCCACGACAACATTCTCAAGAGGGCGCAAAAAATGGACGGACAATAACCCTTTGTCATGTCCGCCCATGAAGTCTTTTGGTCAGAGTGTTATGCATTCCAGCCCAGAGCGCTTGCTCCGAGCACTGCCGATGAGCCTCCGAGGCTGCTGACGAGCAGCTTTGCCTTGCCCCGGTACAGCCCAAACACGTGCTCGTCGTACCCTTTGCGGATGGGATCCATTATCAATTCGCCAGCATTCATAAGCCCTCCGAAGAACACGAAGGCCTCCGGGCTACAGAAAGTGGCGAAGTCGGCGCACGTTTCCCCAAGCAACCGCCCCGTGAAGTCGAACACTTCCAGAGCCAGTTTGTCGCCCTTGCCGGCGGCAATGCCCACGTCGAGCGAGGTCAAGTCGTCGGGATTTATCTTGCGCAGCATCGATTCTTCTGTACTGTTGGCCAGCATTTCGCGTGCGGTGCGCGCCACTCCCGTGGCCGAACAGTAGGCTTCGAGGCATCCCTTGCGCCCGCATCCGCACTGCCGCCCGTGCTCTCTCACCACGGTAAAGTGCCCCAGCTCACCGGCAAAGCCGTCGCTGCCATACACAAGTTCTCCGTTTACCACAATGCCCGAACCAACTCCGGTGCCGAGAGTAATCATTATGAAGTTTTTCATGCCGCGTGCCACTCCGTAAGTCATCTCTCCGATGGCCGCAGCATTGGCGTCGTTGGTCATTGCCACGGGTATTTCCAGCCTGTCGCTGAACATCTTTGCCAACGGCACCGTGCCTTTTGCCCACGCTATGTTTGGCGCTTCCTTTATCGTTCCGTCGTAATAGTTGGCGTTGGGCGCGCCTATGCCCATGCCCTGTATCGTCCCTGCGCCGCCCACTTGGTCTATCAGCGGCAGCAAGGCGTCGGTTGAGCTTTGCACAAAGGCCTCCGCACTGTCGTAACTCTTGGTCTTCAGTGTCGTGGTGGCCTTTATTTCGCCGTGCCGGTCAACTATTCCGAACACGGAATTGGTGCCTCCGAGGTCAAGACCTATCACGTATGGCTTCATTGTAGCTTGTGTTTCCATCCTTGTCAGTAGTTTTTGGTTATGCTGTCGTTACTGGTTGATGAAAGCAAATTTACGGATATTTGGTGTAAAAAACGAAGGAAAGCGGTGGAAAACCGCCCCTTCCTGCGAACAACACGCCCGTTTGCACATCGTAAACCGCCCGTTTGTGACCCGTAAACCGCCCGTTTACGCACCGTAACTTGGCGGTTTATTACCAGTACCCCGGCGGTTTGTTCTCAGGAAGCGGCCAGACCCGTGCCGGCAAGCGGCTCTTGCACGGACGTTTTCAGGTTCTCTGTCAAACGTATGGATGCCGCACTTGCCGCAGAATGAAGCACATAGGAAATGTAGCACGGGGCATA
>CAVHML010000005.1:16561-27686 GCA_963636905.1 bacterium | reverse complement strand
TCATCCTGGTCCTGTCCGGCTACAGTCTGTACACACTGCCGCCGCTTGACTTCCGCCCGTACCACATCGGGGCGGACATACGCAAGGGGATGGAGATACCGGAGGGTGCTCCGCAACCGCAGTTCGAGACGACCTTCATCATGGAGAAGAACGGTGAGAGGCGCGAATTTGGCATTGACAACTACCCGGACTCCACGTGGACCTACATAGACACCCGGACTGTGCAGACGGCCAAGGGCTACGAACCGCCCATACACGACTTCTCCATAACGAGAACGGACGACGGGGAGGACATAACCGAAAGCGTATTGGGCGACAAGGGCTACACCTTTCTGCTCATATCGCCGCACTTGGAACTGGCGGATGACAGCCGGCTGGACCTCATAAACCAGATATACGACTACGCTGAGGCCAACGGCTACACGTTTTTCTGCCTTACGGCAAGCGGAGACAAGGGCGTGGAGCGATGGAAAGACCAGACCGGTGCCGAATATCCGTTCTGCATGACCGACGAAACGACTCTGAAGACCATGATAAGGAGCAATCCGGGACTCATGCTCATCCGGGACGGCAAGGTCATACGCAAGTGGGGACGGAACGAACTGCCCGACGAGACCGTGCTGAACGGCCGCCTGGAGAACATAGATGCAGGCAAGATGCCCGAATGGAGCACCGCCGGGCGCAAGATATTGGGCATCGTGCTGTGGTATGTGCTGCCGCTGCTGATACTCACTCTGGCTGACAGACTGTGGGCATGGTCGAAATGGGTGAGGAAAAAGGAAAGATCTAACAAGATATATCAACTCTTTAAAACGAAAAAGACAATGAGAAAGAAAATTGTTGCAGGCAACTGGAAGATGAACATGAACCTGCAGGACGGTGTGGCTTTGGCCAAAGAACTCAACGAAACACTCGCTGCTGACAAACCTAACTGCGGAGTGATTATCTGCACTCCGTTCATTCACCTGGCAAGCATAGCACAGTTCCTCGACCAGAACATCATCGGTCTGGGTGCTGAAAACTGCGCCGACAAGGAGAAGGGTGCATACACAGGCGAGGTTTCTGCCGAGATGGTGAAGAGCACCGGCGCACAATACGTAATCCTCGGCCACTCTGAGCGCCGCGGATACTACGGTGAGACTCCCGAAATACTCAAGGAAAAGGTGCTGTTGGCACTGAAGAACGGTCTGAAGGTGATCTTCTGCATCGGCGAAAGCCTTGAGGAGCGCGAAGCAGGCAAGCAGAACGACGTGGTGAAGGCAGAGCTTGAGGGCAGCGTATTCAACCTGACAGAAGAGGAATTCAAGAACGTTGTCATCGCTTACGAGCCAATCTGGGCCATCGGAACCGGCAAGACCGCTACTGCAGAGCAGGCTGAAGAGATTCACGCCTTCATCCGTAGCACCATCGAAAGCAAGTATGGCAAGGCTGTAGCCGACGAGACTTCTATCCTTTACGGTGGCAGCTGCAAGGCCAGCAACGCTCCTGAACTGTTCGCAAAGCCCGACATCGACGGTGGACTCATCGGCGGTGCTTCGCTGAAAGCAGCTGATTTCAAGGGTATCATCGACGCCTGGAAGAAGTAACAGGCTGTCTTCCCTGAAAAGAAAAACGGAAGGTGGAGCGGTGAAGTCCGTACTTCCCGTCTCCTCCCTTCCGTCTTTATGTTCCAAAAACAACCGAGATGAAACAATTTTTCACCATACTCCTGTCAGCCGTACTGTCGGTTGCCACGGCAAACGCACAGTCTTTCCTCGACCGATTGCAGACGCAAACGAAGGGGAAGGGTTCTGTCACCGTGACGCAAAGCGCGGATATAGACAGACTGGTGAACGGAACGACATACGGAACTGCCGCCGGTGCCGTCCAGAAGAAACCCGCCGAGAGCAAAATCGCAACCGCTTCGGGGGCGAATACAGGTGCGGGACAGGTGAAAACGGCAGAGAAACCTACCCAACACCACGCCACTACGCCGGCCGCAAAGGCTGAGACAAACACTCCAAAGGCAGAGACGGGCGCAACGGAAACCGAAGTGCGCACTGTAGATTCGCGCCCCAAGGTGATGGGAAACAGCTATAAGGTGAACGGATACCGCGTCCAGGCATTCGCCGGAGGCAACACCCGAGCTGACAAGCAGAAGGCTCAGCGCATTGGCAACGCCATTAAGGACAGCTATCCCGAAGAACCAGTCTACGTACACTTCTATTCGCCGAGGTGGATATGCCGGGTTGGCAATTACAGAACGTATGAAGAGGCTCACAGGATGCTGCTTGAATTGAGGGAACTCGGCTACAAACAGGCGATAATCGTCAAGGGTAAAATCACAGTCCAGTATTGATGAACCAGGAAACAGAAAACATTGACGGCCTCGACGAACTGGCCGCACACTATAAAGCCATACTTGGTCTGTTGGGAGAAGACCCTTCGCGCGACGGACTCCTCAAGACTCCGATGCGAGTGGCAAAGGCTATGAAGGTGCTTACGCGCGGTTACACGATGGATGCGCGCAAGGTGCTCACCGATGCCTTGTTCAAGGAGAGCTACAACCAGATGGTTATAGTGAAGGACATCGACTTCTTCTCACTCTGCGAGCACCACCTGCTGCCCTTCTATGGCAAGGTTCACGTGGCTTACATCCCCAACGGCTACATTACTGGGCTGAGCAAGATAGCGCGGGTGGTTGACATATACTCGCACAGGCTACAGGTTCAGGAGCGCATGACGCTGCAAATCAAGGAGTGTATCGAGCAGACGCTCCACCCATTGGGCGTGATGGTTGTCGTTGAAGCGCGCCATATGTGCATGCAGATGCGCGGTGTGGAGAAGCAAAATTCCATAACTACGACCAGCGACTTCAGCGGTGGCTTCAACCAAGCAAAGACACGTCAGGAGTTTATGAACCTGATACACAACAAATAAATCGTAGATAAAGAGTATCGGCAGCTGTCTTTTAGAGGCTAAATGAATCTGATACACAACAAATAAATCGTAGATAAAGAGTTTCAGTAGCTGTCTTTTAGAGGCTAAATGAACTTGATATTCGATAAATAAAGTCGCAAGGCAACGCGCATCACGGCGTTTTTGGGTTCTTGCGGCACTTTCCGGCAACCCATTAATATATTATATAGGCATGAAAAAGGTTATGTTTTTGTCATCGTTGCTGACGCTTATGCCGTTGCATAAGGTCAACGCACAGGTGGACAACAGCACCGACAAGTATGACAGTCTGCTGCTTAAGAGCGGTGAAGCGGCTCCCGACTTCACGATAACCAACGACCAGTATCCCCAAGGCATTGCCCTCAGTTCCTTCAAAGGCAAGCTCGTGGTGCTTGAGTTCTGGGCTTCATGGTGCCCGGACTGCCGCAAGATCACTCCAACCATGACTGATTTGTACAAGAAATACTCGCCTAAGGATGTCGTTTTCGTCGGAGTTTCGTTTGATACCGACAAGGAACAGTGGCAAAACTATATGTCCAAGAACGGCACGGACGGTTGGATTCAATACAGTGAACTGAAGAAATGGAAGAAGGAAACCACCATTGACACTCTGTATAAGGTCAACTGGATACCGTCAATGTATCTCATTGACAAGGACGGACGCATCGTTGTCGGTACGGTAAGCACCGACAAGCTGACAAAAGCCTTGGAGGAAGCAGAATGAAACCCGGCTATACGTTCAATGCACACGGACGTTTGGTAGACCTGTCGCGTCCGCTTGTGATGGGAATACTCAACGTTACGCCCGACTCTTTCTATGCCGGAAGCAGGAAAAACACCGAGCGCGAGATTGCCGACAGGGCAAACAGCATCATCAGTGAGGGCGGCAGCATCATAGATGTGGGAGCCTTTTCCACTCGCCCCGGTGCTCCTGAAGTGAGCGAAGAGGAGGAAATGGCGCGTCTGCGCATGGGTTTGGCCATAGTAAGGCGCGAGCAACCCGATGCTACGGTAAGCGTTGACACTTTCCGTCCGGCTGTTGCGCAGATGGCTGTGGAGGAATACGGTGCCGACATCATCAACGACGTGTCGGAAGGCGGCATCACAGGACGAGCCAACGTGCCCCTGGAGCGCGAAGAGAGCCAGTATCCGGCAATATTCCGCATGGTTGCCCGGCTTGGAGTGCCCTATATACTCATGTCGGTGAAGCCCGACGTCCAGACTATGCTTAAGGCTTTTGCCGCCGAGGTGCAGCAGTTGCGCGACCTTGGGGTAAAGGACATCATACTCGACCCGGGCTTTGGTTTCGGCAAGTCGCTCGACGAGAACTACGCCCTGCTCGGCGAAATGGACAAACTGGCCGTGTTGGACTTGCCATTGCTCGTAGGCGTGTCGCGCAAGTCCATGATTTTCCGCCTCACGGGAGGCACTCCCGACGACGCACTCAACGGTACAACGGTGATAAACGCCCTCGCTCTGGAGCGTGGAGCGTCCATCTTGCGTGTCCACGACGTAAAGGAAGCAGTGGAGTGCGTGGATATTTGGGAACGAATGCAAACACTAACCCCATAAAACATGTTCTTCGAATTTGGAATAAAGGACGTAGTAGATATTCTGCTTGTAGCGTTGATGCTCTACTACCTGTACCGTCTGATGAAGGAATCGCGTTCGTTGAACGTCTTTATCGGCATCATGATGTTTGTCGTTGTGTGGATTTTCGTGTCGCAAATACTCGACATGCGCCTGTTGGGTGCCATCATGGACAAACTTGTCAGCGTGGGTGTCCTCGCCTTGATTGTGCTTTTTCAGGAAGACATACGCAAGTTTCTCTACAATCTGGGGGCGCATCAGCGCATACGTCTCATCGTAAAACTGTTCTCAAACGGCCGGGACAGTGCCGTAGAGAACGACAAGGAGGCGCTGATGCCCATAGTTATGGCCTGTATGAATATGAGCCGGCGCAAGGAAGGGGCGCTTATCGTGATGGAAAGGAGCACGTCGCTTGACGGCATAACGGCCACCGGCGACACGATAGACGCCTGTATAAACCAGCGACTCATAGAGAACATCTTCTTCAAGAACTCGCCTTTGCACGACGGAGCGATGGTTGTCTCCAAGAAACGCATAAAGGCTGCTGGCTGCATCCTGCCTGTTTCGCACGACATGGACATCCCCAAGGAGCTGGGACTGCGCCACCGGGCGGCAATGGGGCTGTCTCAGGAGAGCGACGCGATAGTCATTGTGGTGTCTGAAGAGACCGGCGGCATCTCTGTAGCCATCAAGGGCGAGTTCCAACTGCGCCTTTCGGCGGAGAAACTCGAAAGCATCCTGACCACAGAGATGGCTGTCTGAAGCCGCAAAACCATTCTTTTTGCAGGACAAAAACGGATTTCCAAAGTCATTAATCCCGCCTTCTTGCAGGATAAAAACGGCGTTCTAAGACTGCAAGAACCCTCTTTTACATAATAACAGCGGCGGTGTGAAGCCGCGAAAGCGTCCGTTCAGTAGGATGCGGTGCAGGGTATTCCCATTGCAATTACCCTGTCTCTTATGGTGTCGAGCACCTCTCTGGGTGCCTTGGCCAGCCCTTTGTCGGGCGTTTCCCGGTCTATTGTGTATATCATCACGGCTTGCGGCGCAATGTATCTCACCGCTTCGAGCCACGGGGCGACGTACTCCTCGCCCGTGTTGTCAACGCTTTTGCCGCCGCTCGTGCCGCCGAGGAACATTGTCTGCACTATCGCGTGGCCGCCAAAAGCCTTCATGCCCTCAATAATGCGGCTCACTGAATAGTGTCCCTGCGGCCTGTCCACCTGCCCGATGAACGCTTCGCTGACCGTATCGAGCTTCAATATGTTGTTGTCAACGCGCATCAGCGCATCGTGAACCGCCGGTTTGTGGATGAAAGTGGAGTTGCTGAGTACCGAAATCCTGGCCTTCGGGAAGTAGCGGTCGCGCAGTTTCACCGTGTCATCTATTATCTCCGCGAAGTGCGGATGGCTCGTCGGCTCGCCGTTACCGGCAAAGGTGAGCACGTCAGGGCAAGGCCCGTTGGCAGCCATGTCGCGCAGTCTGGCCTCAAGAGCCGCCGCCACTTCCTCCCTTGTCGGGCGGTTCAGCTTCGGGCGGTGGTCGCCGTTGAAGCCGCACTCGCAGTATATGCAGTCGAAAGTGCAGCTCTTGCCGTCGGCAGGAAGCAGGTTTATGCCGAGCGAAACGCCGAGCCGGCGGCTGTGTACCGGGCCGAATATCGGCGAAGGATAGATGATTGTGCCCATTTTCTTGTCGTGTTTTTGTGCCGGACAGGCGGTACGGGGGTCCTGAACCGGGGTCTTGCGTGTAGTTAACCGAGGCTTTGCGCGTACCCAGCCGCCGTCCTGAAAGTCTTTAACCGCCGGCAGGAGCGTATCAGACGCCCCGCCGGCAATCTTCCGCAAAGGTAGTTGAAATCGCAGATACGGCAAAGAAACCAACTGTCTTTTAGCCTTTTGGCGCTTGTTTCCACGCTTTTCATCATCCGTCCCCTCCCTTTCCCTCCGCCAACATTCGGGCGGCGTTTGAACACCCGGCGGTTTATGCTTCGTAAACAGGCCGTTTGTGCATCGTAAACCGCCCGTTTAGCACCCGTAAACGGCCTGTTTACGACCCCTAAACGGTGCGTTTGTCAGACGGCAATGACTGCCAGACAGTTACAGCCCCGCCGTTTTCCCCGATCAAACACGCCGCCGCGTGGCCGTTAATAGTCGTTAATCTGTTGTGAGAGCGTATTTTTTTTAGTTACTTTGCAACAAATTTGGTGTGTTATATCCAAAAGACAAAATGGCGAAAAGCAGGAAAAAGACCCACAGACACCACGGTCTGCAGGTCGTGACCTTATGTATAAGCACCACGATGGTGCTCGTTTTGCTGGGTTTGGTGGTGTTTTCCGTGTTGGCGGCAAACAATCTGTCAGCTTATGTCAAGGAGAATCTTACCGTGACCGTGCTGCTTGACGACGACATGAGCGTGAACGACGCACGGAAACTGTGCAGGGATCTGTATCACAGACCGTACACCCGCAACATAGACTATATCGGCAAGGAACAGGCAAAGCGCGAGCAATGCGAGGCAATGGGTTCAGATCCGACCGAGTTCTTGGGCTTTAACCCTTTCTCGGCCTCGCTCGAAATACGCCTGAAGGCCGACTATGCCAACCGCGAGTCGCTCGGTTGGATTTCAAAAGAGATAGAGAAACGAACGGGAGTGACCAGTGTTACCTATCAGGAAGACCTGATGGACAAGGTAAATTCCAACCTCAGGAAGCTCAGCGGCGGGCTGCTTGTGCTTGCCGCCCTGCTCACTTTCGTGTCGTTTTCGCTGATAAGCAATTCCGTAAGGCTAAGCGTCTATTCGCGCCGTTTCCTCATCCACACCATGAAACTGGTGGGTGCGTCGTGGGGATTCATACGCCGCCCGTTCCTGAAACGCGCCGTCTGCATCGGCCTTGTGGCCGCCCTGCTGGCCTGCGGCGTGCTCGGAGGAGGCTTCTATGCCCTGTGCAGCTACGAGCCGGGCATGCTTTCCATAGTGACATGGGAGGACTTGTCGGTCACAGCCGCAGCGGTTTTCCTCTTCGGAGTGGTGATTACGGCGCTGTGTTCGTTCCTTTCTGTCAACAAGTTCCTGCGCATGAAGGCCGGCGAACTGTACAATATCTGATCTGAAACGCATAATATACATATATAATATGGACAAGAAAAACTTGGCTTTCGGCCGCATGAACTTCATATTGCTTGCCATTGGCATGGCCATAGTGGTCGTCGGCTTCATCCTGATGAGCGGTTCCGGCTCCACAGACACCGTGTTCAACCCCGACATCTTCAGTGCGCGGCGCATCAAAGTGGCCCCGGTAGTGTGTCTGATAGGCTTCGTTTCCATGGTCTGGGCGGTGATGTACCGCAGCAAGGACGACTGTGGTGCGGAGAAAGGCGGCAAACCGGCGGCGGAAAGCAACGTGAACGAAACCGAAACAGGCAAATAAACGGCTATGAACTGGTTTGAAGCATTGGTATTAGGACTCGTCCAAGGACTGACAGAGTACCTGCCCGTGAGCAGCAGCGGCCACCTTGCCATCGGTTCCCACCTGTTTGGCGTGGACGGAGCCGACAACTTGGCGTTCACAATCGCAGTACATGTGGCCACAGTGTTGAGCACTCTCGTGGTGCTTTGGAGGGAGATAGACTGGATTTTCCGCGGACTTTTCAAGTGCGAACTGAACGCCGAGACCCGCTATGCGCTCAATATCGTGGTGTCAATGATACCCATAGGCATCATAGGCGTGTTCTTCAAGGACACAGTAGAAGCAATCTTCGGCTCAGGACTGCTCATTGTAGGGTGCATGCTCGTGCTTACAGCGGTGCTACTCACCTTTTCCTACTACGCAAAGCCGCGGCAGAAGGAACACATAGGGCTGCGCGACGCCTTCATAATCGGCCTTTCGCAAGCCTGCGCCGTACTCCCCGGACTGTCAAGGTCGGGCACTACCATCGCCACGGGGTTGCTTCTCGGCAACAAAAAGGCCAACATGGCACAGTTTTCCTTCCTCATGGTGATACCGCCCATACTGGGTGAGGCTCTTCTCGACACGCTCAAGATGGCAAAAGGCGAGGACGTGTTCGGCGGAATAGGCACCCTGCCGCTCGTGGTGGGCTTCGTTGCCGCCTTCGTTTCGGGCTGCGCCGCCTGCAAGTGGATGATAAACATCGTGAAAAAGGGCAAGCTGATATACTTCGCCATATACTGTGCCATAGCCGGAGCGGCCACTGTGGCATACTCTCTCCTGTACTAACGAGATGGATTTCGCCCAAGGAGAATACATATACCTCAACAAGCCGTACCGTATGTCGAGCTTCGGCGCACTGGCAAGGGTGCGTTACCTCATATCGCAGCGGCTCGGCGTGAAGCGCATCAAGACGGGTCATGCCGGCACACTCGACCCTCTGGCCACCGGAGTGCTCATACTTTGCACCGGGAAAAAGACCAAAGAGATAGAGCAACTGCAATACCAGACCAAGGAATATACGGCAACCCTGCAACTGGGAGCGACCACTCCGAGCTTCGATATGGAGCACACCGTGGATGCAACCTACCCCACCGCACACATCAACCTGGAGCTTATAGAGCAAGTACTGCCGCGCTTCGTGGGCGAAATACAGCAGGTGCCGCCTGAATATTCGGCCTGCAAGGTTGACGGAGCGAGAGCATACAAGCTGAAACGCAAGGGGAAAGAGGTGGAACTGAAGCCAAAGGCGCTGCACATAGACAGCATA
This sequence comes from bacterium, assembly GCA_963636905.1. Classification (GTDB taxonomy): domain Bacteria; phylum Bacteroidota; class Bacteroidia; order Bacteroidales; family Bacteroidaceae; genus Prevotella. Next base: position 18,441 of record CAVHML010000005.1, on the reverse strand, counting down.
GAGCTGACACACTTCGACCCTTCACGAATGCAAATGGGCATCCGTGTGGTGTGCGGCAAGGGCACCTACATCCGTGCATTGGCGCGTGACATCGGCCAGGCGTTAGGTAGCGGTGCGTTTCTCACCCGGCTGTGCCGCACAAGGGTCGGCGACATAACCATAGACAACTGCATTACGCTTGACGACTTTCCCGGTTGGCTTGAGAAACAGGCCGTCACGGAACAATAAGTTGAAAGGAAATACTTACAAGACATGAAACTATCGCAATTCAAATTCAACCTTCCCGAATCTCTCGTGGCGCTTGAGCCGCCGTTTCACGCCTTTCCGAACGAGGACGGCAGTGTGGATAAGATATACAGACGGGACGAATGTCGCCTTATGGTGGTGCATCGCAAGAGCAAAACCATCGACATGGTCAGGAAAAATGCCAAGGGCAAGGAGCTGAAGGGGGCTGACGGCAAGCCGGAATACCTCGGTTTCAGGGACATTGTGAACTACTTTGACGAGGGAGACGCCTTCATTTTCAACGATACCAAGGTGTTTCCGGCACGTCTCTACGGCACTAAGGAGAAGACAGACGCCAAGATAGAGGTGTTCCTGCTTAGGGAACTGAACGACGAACTGCGCCTTTGGGACGTGTTAGTGGAGCCTGCACGAAAAATACGCATAGGAAACAAGCTCTTTTTCGACCAGGACGGGCCGATGGTTGCCGAGGTTATCGACAACACAACGAGCCGTGGGCGCACCCTGCGCTTCCTTTACGACTGCCCGCACGACGAGTTCAAGAAGGAATTGTTCTCGCTTGGCGAGGCTCCCCTGCCGCGTTACATCATAGCACGCCGCCCCGCGATGAAGGAAGATGCGGAGAATTTCCAGACTATCTTCGCCAGAAACGAGGGCGCAGTGACCGCTCCATCGACAGGACTGCACTTCAGCCGGGAGCTGATGAAGCTGCTTGAGATACGCGGAATAGCCTTTGCCTATGTGACAGTGCACTGCGGACTGGGCAATTTCGAGACGATTGAGGTGGAAGACCTGACCAAACACAAGATGAATTCGGAGCAGATGGAGATAAAGGCCGAGGCTTGCCGCACCGTAAATGCCGCCAAGACTGCCGGCCACAGGGTGTGTGCTGTGGGCGTAAGCTCCGTGAGAGCCACCGAAACTGCCGTGGGTACGGACGGTTTGTTGAAGGAATACGAGGGCTGGACCAACAAGTTCATCTTCCCGCCCTACGACTTCGGCATGACAGACTGCATGGTTGCCAACTTCTACCACCCCGAATCGGTCATGCTGATGACCACTGCAGCCTTCGGAGGCTACGACTTGATAATGGAAGCCTATAACCTTGCGGTTGAAAACGGGTACAAGTTCGGCTGCTATGGCGACGCTCTCCTGGTAATGAACGACTGACCTGCAGCAAGACAACCGTGCATACAGTCAAGACAACCGTGCACACAGTATATTTAGGTCTCGGCTCCAACCTCGGCAACCGTGAGGGAAACATAGACGAGGCGGTAAGGTTGATAGGCGAAGAGGTGGGCGTTGTGGAGCGCAGGTCGTCGAATATCGAGACCGAACCGTGGGGGTTCAGTTCGTCCAACCGCTTTGTCAACGCCGCCGTAAAGTGCCTTACGCCGCTGTCACCACACGAGTTGCTCTCCGCAACCCAAGCCATTGAGCGCAGCATGGGGCGCACCGAGAAGTCTGAAGACGGGCAGTATCACGACCGCACCATCGACATTGACATCCTTATGTATGACAATCTCACCGTGGATGAGGCCGACCTGAAGATACCGCATCCGCTGATTGGCGAGCGCGACTTCGTGCTCAAGCCGCTGAAAGAGATAATGTAGCGGTGCGAAGACGGGCAGGATTGC
>CAVHML010000005.1:10164-16437 GCA_963636905.1 bacterium | reverse complement strand
TAAACAATAAAGAAAAGAAGCAATGGACACAGCAGAACTGTTCAAATGGGTGTTGGAAAACCTCAACTATTGGGTGGTAACCATATTCATGGCCATCGAAAGCTCGTTCATTCCTTTCCCCTCGGAGGTCGTTGTACCGCCCGCAGCATGGAAGTCTATGGCCGACGAGAGCATGAATATCGTGCTTGTAGTGGTGTTTGCCACCATAGGAGCCGACCTCGGAGCACTCGTAAACTACTACCTTGCGCGCTGGCTCGGCCGCCCTATCGTGTATAAATTCGCCGACAGCCGCATCGGACACATGTGCCTTATTGACCGCGAAAAGGTGGAACACGCCGAAGAATACTTCCGTAAGCACGGTGCAGCATCTACGTTTTTCGGGCGGTTGATACCGGCTGTGCGCCAGCTGATAAGCATTCCCGCAGGCTTGGCGGGCATGCGGCTCGACCATTTCCTGCTTTACACCACGCTCGGTGCGGCGGTTTGGAACGCCATCCTTGCGCTTCTCGGCTATCTGATATACCGTTTCACTGACTTGAAGACCACCAACGACGTGTATATCCTGGCCACAAAGTACAGCCATGAGATAGGTTACGTGCTACTGGGGCTGGCCGCTGTGGTCGTGGCAGTGCTCGTTTACAAGGGTGTGAAGAGGAAATAGCGCAGCCAGGGCGGCAGCTTCCGTATCCTGACCGCCATGATTTTGCGAAGCAAACGTTTGTTTCAGCAAATCAATCCCCCGACTTTGCGCAAACGGCAGGGCACTTTCCGTATCCTGCCCCACCCCATTACTTCCGCATCCCCACCCTTGGCCGTTATGGCTGGGGCGGAAAAGAAAAATCCGCAGACCGTTTGGCCTGCGGATTTTTTAGCGTTTCTGTTGAAATCTGCCCCGGTTATTACCTGCGCAGACCCAATGCCTTGATGAGAGAGCGGTAACGCTCAACGTCTCTGTCGTAGAGATAGTCGAGCAACGCACGGCGCTTTCCGACCAACTTGGTCAGTGCCCTTTCCGTAGTATAATCTTTACGGTTCTTTTTCAAGTGTTCCGTCAAATGGGAAATACGGTATGAGAACAATGCCACCTGGCTTTCTACAGAGCCGGTGTCAGAGTTGGACTTCCCGTATTGTCCAAAGATCTCTTGTTTTTTGGCTTGATCTAAATACATAGATGTCTGTTGAATTGATTAAAATATTTGAAATGCGGATGCAAAGTTACACATTTTGCATCGTTTGCGGCCTCCCCACACCACCAAAAGTGCCTGACTTTAACCTAATTTTAACGTTTCGGACAGTAAAACAGGTGGTTTCGGGCGCAGGAACCGGCGGGTTGCGGCCAAAACGGTGCGCACCGTTGCAACAGTCCCGCCGCTTGTTTTTCAAGAACCGGCCACTTCCGTATCGTAAACAGCCCGTTTACGAGTCACAAACCGGGCATTTACGACCCCTAAACCGCCCACTTTTACAATTCATTGGGCATCAGTGACTTACAAAACAGGACGGTTCTCCTGCCAAAACAGTGTGATTTGACAAGCAAAGCAGCGTGGCTTGAGCGGTGAAACCATCCGTTCTGCGCCTTCCCTTCCGAAACATTCGGGGCAACATTGCGCCGCTTGCTTATTTATTAGTACCTTTGCGGTCTAAACAACCCGACCATGAAGATTGGAATAGTGATAGCGATGGACAAGGAGTTCCAGCGCATAAAGCAGCTGCTCAGCGGCATTGAGGAGACCGAAGCCGGCGGCAAGACATTCGTCACCGGCACCATCGGCACCAACGAACTGGTGCTTACGCAGTGCGGAATAGGCAAGGTGAACGCCGCAATGGGTGCGGTGGAGCTTATCGACCGCTTCGCCCCCGACGCCATAGTATCGACCGGCGTTGCGGGAGGAGCGTCGGTGGAACTCGAAACGCAGGAGGTTGTGGTGTCAACGGAGGCGTGCTACCACGACGCATACTGCGGTCAGGAGCAGCAGTTCGGCCAGATAATGGGGCTTCCGGCGCGCTTCGCGTCCGACAGCCGTCTGCTCGGCAAGGCCAAAGCGCTGGACTGCGGCACAAAAGTGACCCCCGGACTGATTGTAACCGGCGACTGGTTTGTGGACAGCCGCGAGAAAATGCGCTCCATCCTCGACAGTTTTCCCGACGCGATGGCGGTTGACATGGAGTCGGCGGCCATTGCGCACGTCTGTTTCCTGCGCTCCGTGCCCTTCATCAGCTTCCGTATCATCAGCGACATACCGCTCAAGGACAACAAAGCCGCACAGTATTTCGACTTCTGGGAGCGCATTGCCGACGGCTCGTTCGGGGTTACGAAGGCTTTTCTGGAGAGTCTGGAGATGTAAACCCCACCCCACGCCGCCAGGGCGGCAACACGGGATACAAAAACAAACAAAAGAATAGGGAAAAGATACCGAGTTTCACCGTCAACCACGAGAAACCGCTCCGTGGAATATACGTTTCGCGCAAGGACAACGTGGGCGGCGACACCGTAACCACGTTTGACATACGCATGAAAGAGCCTGACAGCGAACCCGCACTGCACCCCGGAGCGCTGCATACCATCGGGCATCTGGCCGCAACTGTCTGCTCAACGACCTGCCCATGGCACGTTTCGAGGCACGGAAGTACCTCACCGAGGTGCTCGACTGCATCACTGAGGCCAACCTGAGCTACCCTCTGTAGAAAGAAATATTGGTGTATCGGGGCGCAAACGGGCGGATTGCTTGTTACGAAACAGGCGTTTGCGTGCCTTACTTGCCGCCCCAAGCCTCAAGCAACCCTATATTTCCCTTGTCGCATCGGCCAGCCACTGGCGGTCAGCCTCGTCATCGAGCAGGGGCAAGAGCTTGGTATAGACCGTGCGGTGGTAGCCGTTGAGCCATGCGCGTTCCTCGTTTGTGAGCATCGAAAGGTCGATTGGCTCAGTGTCGATGGGGCAGAGAGTGAGCGGTTCAAACTGTAGGAAGTGGCCGAACTCCGTGGTTTTATAGTCAGTAACCAGCAATGTGTTCTCCGTGCGCACGCCGAAACGGCCTGCGAGATACAGCCCCGGTTCGTCGGTAACGGTCATTCCGGCCACAAGAGGCGTGGGTTTCCACTCCATACGTATCTGGTGCGGGCCTTCGTGAACGTTGAGATACGAACCGACACCGTGGCCTGTACCGTGCATATAGTTGGCGCCTTCGCGCCACATAGCCTCGCGTGCGAGTATGTCAAGCTGCGTTCCGCTCGCGCCACTGGGGAACTTGCACATCTCAAGCCGCAGGTGTCCCTTCAGAACCAGAGTGTATATATGGCGCATCTCATCGGTTACAGGACCGAGAGCCACCGTTCGCGTTATGTCGGTTGTGCCGTCGGGATACTGCGCACCGCTGTCTATCAGCACGAAACCCTCCGGCTTGAGTTCCGTGTCCGTATCGGGCGTGGCCTCGTAGTGTACTATTGCGCCGTGCTCACCATAGGCCGCAATGGTGTCAAACGATATGCCCCGAAACAGCGGACTGGCCGCACGCAATCCGGTAAGCATGCGGTCGATGGACATTTCCGTCTGTCCCCCGCGCGCAACTGCCGGCTTCAGCCACCGCAGAAACTTTACCATGGCCACGCCATCGCGCAACATGGCACGGCGGAATCCCTCTGTCTCCACTCCGTTCTTCACAGCTTTCATGGCCGGAATGGGCGACTTTGCCGCCACAGTCAGGCTGCGCTTCTCCGTTTTATATAATGTATAGTTGGTCTCAACAGGGTCCATAAGTATGTTATAGCCACCATACGAGCGCAGTCCCTCTGCCACTTTGTCATACTCGGCGGTGCCTACGCCACACTCCGCCAAGTGGTTTCTGACCTCATCCGTCAGCTTGCGGCTGTCAACATACAGCGTTGCGGTGTCGCTACCTATAAGTAAATAGGCGACAAACACGGGGTTGCAATGCACATCGCCGCCCCTCAGATTGAGCGTCCAGGCTATATCGTCGAGAGCCGACACCAACATTCCCTCGGCGTGCAGCTGGCGCAGAGCAGCCCGTATGCGCACTAACTTCCCGGAAACAGGCTCTCCGGCATACTCAAGCGGGTGGACTTCTATCGGAGTGAGCGGTATTTCGGGGCGGTCATGCCATATCTTTTGCAACGGATCAAAGTTGGTTCTGACGGTTATACCGCCGTTCTCGCGCAGCTCAACGATGAGTTTTTCCACCATATCGGCCGAATTGACAAAGCCGTCAACGCCCACCTGCGCACCATTAATGGCCGACAGCTTCCGGCCAAGCCACTGGCTTATGGTGGGCGTACCCTCTATTCGCTCCTTCATAAGCGCAAAGCCAGTGCCCTCAAGCTGCTCGGCGGCGGCGAGGAAATAGCGCGAATCGGTCCACAAAGCCGCCGCATCGCGGGTGACAACGGCAGTGCCTGCCGAACCCGTAAAGCCGCTTATAAACTCGCGTCCCTGCCAGTGGGCCGGCACATACTCACCGTTGTGAGGGTCAGTACTGGGGAATATGAAGGCGTCAAGCCCCTCCCCCACCATCACTTCTCGCAGCTTGGCCAATCTAAGCCTTACAGTTTCACTGTTGTTCTTGCCCATTATTCCATTTGTAATTTACACTTTACAAAGATAAACCTTTTCAGAATTAATAACAAATTAAAAGGAGCACAAACACAAACCGTCCCTGTTTTTTTGCTAACTTTGCGCTACAATCGGCAAAAGGGATACATTTCAAACTTTTAAATACACAAACAATTATGGCATTTTTAACTAACGAGAAGCTGACAATCGTCGGTGCAGCCGGCATGATTGGCTCAAACATGGTTCAAACAGCCCTCACTATGGGTCTTACAAGCGACATTTGTCTCTACGATGTGTTCTCTCCTGAAGGCGTAGCCGAGGAGATGCGCCAAAGCGGTTTCGGAGACGTGAAGATAACCGCAACGACCGACGCCAAGGAAGCCTTCACCAACGCCAAGTATATCATCTCTTCAGGCGGCGCACCCCGCAAGGCTGGCATGACACGTGAGGACTTGCTGAAGGGCAACTGCGAGATTGCCGAGGGCTTAGGCAAGAACATAAAGGAGTTTTGTCCCGACGTTAAGCACGTTGTAATCATCTTTAACCCCGCCGATCTCACCGGTCTCGTTACCTTACTTTACTCTGGTTTGAAGCCTTCACAGGTGACTACGCTTGCCGCACTCGACTCCACACGCCTGCAAAGCGCACTGGCCAAGAAGTTCGGAGTGATGCAGAGCGAGGTGAAAGGCTGCGCTACATACGGCGGACACGGCGAGCAGATGGCCGTATTCGGTTCACACGTGACCATAGACGGCAAGAAACTCACCGACATAATCGGCACATCCGAATTCCCCGAGGCCGAGTGGGAGCAGATGAAGAAGGACGTTACGCAGGGCGGAGCAAAGATTATCGAGCTGCGCGGCCGCTCTTCGTTCCAAAGCCCGGCCTATCTTTCGGTGGAAATGATACGTTCGGTGATGGGAGGCGAGAAGTTCCGCTTCCCGGTCGGCACTTACGTATCGACAGACAAGTACAACCACATCATGATGGCAATGAACACCACTCTCGACACGACCGGTGCGCACTACGAAGTGCCGCAGGGAACGGCTGAAGAGAATGCGAAACTCGATGCCAGCTACGAGCATCTCTGCAAGATGCGCGACGAGTTGGTTACGCTGAACATCGTTCCTGAAATAGCAAAGTGGGGCGAAATCAACCCGAATCTGTAACGGTTTTACTCCTGAATTAGCCTTTTAGGGCTTTCGGATTAGCCGTTCAGGCATTCAGAGTCAATCGTTCAGACACTCTGAATTAACTTTTAAGGATTTCGGATTAGCCTTTTAGAGGTTACGGATTAACCATATAGGTATAGTAAAAGGCGGTGACGAACCAGTTTCGTCGCCGCCTTTTTGTTTTTGGGCAATGCGTTTGCAAACAAAAAACATGAGGTTCACAACTTAGTGGACCACTACTTTGTGAACCCCGGTTGCCGCTTTGGCAAAAGCGTTCATATTCATTGGGTTACGAAACCAAGGCATTTACGTTTTACAAACAGGCCGTTTACGCTTTATAAACGGGGCATTTACGGGTGCTAAATGGGGTATTTACGTATCGTAAACAGGCCGTTTACGATGCGTAACCCGGCGGTTTTTATTCGCAAGCGGTGCGGATGGCATATAAAATGCGATAAAAGGCGGGTCCCCGAAGCGTCGTTTGCGTTGACGTTCCGGGGACTTGCCGTGTGTATTTCTCAATGTTTCAGACTG
>CAVHML010000005.1:5323-10130 GCA_963636905.1 bacterium | reverse complement strand
TTCAGACTGTCAACCTGCTTGTTTAACAGGCTGTACCTTATTGACTCAGACTGAAATCCTGTTGGTTTTGGCTGCCAGAGCCTTACTTCGCGCTGCTGTAGTCGGTGTTCTGCGGGTCGAAGTTGGTCCAGCCGTCGAGCCAGGAGTCGTTGTTGGCGAAGGCTCCGATGTAGTTTACGGTGGTGAAACCGGTGAGTCCTGCAAACGAAGCGGCTCCGAACACGGGGCTACCAGCCTCCGGCATGAACGGAACCGTTATGCCCTTGCCTGTTGTGAGCATGAGTTGGCTCTTGTCGGCGAAGTACTTGTTGCCCTGTTGTGCCAGGAAGAAGGTGTGGGAGTACGACTGTTGGGTCGAATCGCGCTGGATTGCGCGCTTCCCATCGGCACCTGCCACGTATGTGCAGAGTATATCCGAGTACTCTTTGTTGGCGTCTGTGCCCACAGCGTCCATGTTTGCGAACCACACGTTCTGCAGTTTGATGTTGCCGGCCTTGGCCTCTTCAACCGTATTGCCCTTCTCTCCGTCGAGGATAAGGCCGATCGGCCAGTCCATAGCGATTGAGTTGACGCAGTTGAGTTTGGACGCGCGGCGTATCTGCATGGCGCTTTGGAACTTGCCGAGAGCCGATCCGTTGTTGGGATAGTAGTCGCCACCGGTGATATAGTCGGTGCTGTTCTTGAAGTTAGCGTCGGCTTTGGGGCCTATGAAGGTTATGTTTGAGAAGGTGCAGCTGGTCACTGGCGTTGCGCTGGCGGTGCCTCCGGCGTTGTTGTCGCTCTCGAAACCGTTGCTCTGCGAGGTGTCTGCTATCTTGGAGTCGCGCAGTGCGAGTCCGAACTGCACGTTTCCGCTGAAGCCGTTGTCGGTGTCGAAATCGTCATCCCAGCCCTTGTAGGCTATCAGGTGGTCGCAATTCACCGTGCCGCCGAACCACTCGAAGGAGTCGTCGTTGGAGTATGACACCTGAACGTGGTCTATCTTGGTGCCCGTGCCTACCGATCCGAGCGTCAGGCCGTTGATTTCCTTGTCTTTCTCGAAGGGATAGCCGGCAAACTCGATGCGCACGTAGCTCAACACGCCGGAGTTGTCGGCTGCATCCGTACCGCCGTGCTTTGTGCGGGGGCCGCCTTCAATCTGCTGTCCGAGCACTCCGTTGTTGTTGGGAGCCTTTCCGCAAAGTATCACTCCGCCCCAGTCGCCCGGTTTGCGGCTGCCTGCGTCCTTTGAAGAGGTGAACACGATAGGGCTGTTCTGGCTTCCCTGTGCTATCAGCTTGCCTCCCGGCTCGGCTATAAGCGCAGCTTTCGTTATTCCCTTGATTACTGTGCCCGGCTCAATGGTCAGTTCAGCGCCGTCAGCGATATAGACCCAACCACGGAGTGTATATACGCCCTTCTTAAGGGTTTGCTTGCCGGTGAAAGTGAACTCCTGTACGCCGCTGCCAATCTCTGTTCCGTTGCTGTTCTCGGTGCCGTCGGCATTGAAAAGTATCTGCGCACTCGAGGTAACAGGGTTTGTCGCACCGCCCTGATTGTCGTCATCGCTGCTGCAAGCGGTAAATCCGGCTGCAAGCACAAGTGCTCCCATGAGCACCAAACTGTTTCTTCTTTTCATAAATCTTGTTTGTTTTTGTTTTACATCTTGCCGCATCAGTGGCGGCACACATCGTTTATTTGGTTAAGGGTGGTTCTATAAATTACCACCGTGATTTTGTTTAATGTCGGGTGATTTGCGTTTTGTCATCTTGCGGTCTCTTTTCAGTCCAATCTGTCTGTTCGCTCAGTCGTATAGCTCGCTATACTCTTTCACTCACAAACACATTGTCCATGAAAATAGACTCGCAATCTGCCAAAGCTAATTTATAGAACCACCCTTAAAAGTTGTTCAGAAACTGTATGTAGCCGACAGTCCGAAGTTGCGGCCGGGGGTGTATTCGCGGGTTATCTGCTCCACTTCGCGGCTCGAACCGTTGCTGTAGTGCACGTTGGCGAACTGCTTGTAGCACACCTTCTCGCCGAGTATGTCGCGTATGTTGGCCTTTACCTCCAGGCGACCGTCCAGGAATTTCTTTGAAATCGAAAGGTCGAGCGAGTTGCGGGGCATCTCATAGCTGTCGGGAACACGTGCGTTGTCCTCGCTGCCCGTACTGCCTTCGCTGCGCCCAACGCCTATCAGCCGCTTGCCGATGCGGTTGTAGAGCAGTGCAACGTTAAGCTGTGCCTTGTCGTTCCTGTACAGTAAGCCTCCGTTAATGAGGTAGGGAGACTGTCCCTGCATGGCTCTGCTCTCGTTGCGCGAGCCGCTTGGGAAGTTCACGCGGCTGTGTATCAACGCACCGTTGGCCGAGATGCTGAAGCCGGGAAGGCCGATGAAGTCGAGCGTCTTGCGCACATCCAGCTCAAGACCGATGTTGTTGGCACTCTCAGCATTCTCGTATGAATATATCAAGTCGGTGCCTCCGCTCACGGTATAGGTCCACTCTATGGGGTTGTCGAAGTGCTTGAAGAAGCCCGCAAGGGTTATCTGCTCGCCGCGGGAGGGGTAGAACTCATAGCGCAAGTCTATGTTGTGGATGTAGCAGGGCTTGAGTGACGCGTTTCCCATGACGCTTGACGCGAGGTCAAAGTCGTAGTAAACCGACGGGGACACCTCGCGGAACTCCGGGCGGTTGACCGATTTGCCGTAGGAAAGGCGCAGCTGGTGCGCGTCACTGAACCGGTAGGTGGCGTTGAGTGAGGGGAACAGGTCGCTGTTGCGGTAGTATGTGCTCTTGTGGCTTACGGCATTGTCCTGCGTGTTGGATATTAGCTCCATCTGGTTGTACTCGAAACGCACTCCGGCATACACGCTGAGCTTGCCGAAGGGCAGGCTTGCGGCGGCATAACCGGCTCCCAGGGTGTTGTTGCCGCTGTAGTCATTGCGCTTGTGCGGCTCTTCGAGCAGGTAGAGTCCGCCGTTTCCGAAGTAGCGGCTGTCTGACAGCAACGCGGGGATGTCCATGTTGCGGAAGCCGGAGGGCAAGAGGGAGGTGTTGGACGGCTCCCAGTTGTAGAACAACTCGCGGGTCACGTAGTCGCGGGTGCGGTATTCGCCGTAGGCACCCACCTTCAGCACAGGCTTGAACGAGCCGAATGTGAACGTGTGGGCGTCGTTGACGTTGGCCGAGAGTATGTGTTCGTCCAGCTGTGTGAACTCGCGGTTGATGTCGTTGCCCGTGATGAGCTGCATCACCCCGTCGGTTGTCTGCGAGTCGTCCACCCTGTAGCGTCGGCGGTCGGGCATCCGACGGTTGGCAAACGAGTAGCTGCCGCTCCATTCCACCTTGTCTGACGGCAGGGTGTGCCGCCCTGTGAGCTGCACGTTATAGGTTGTGCGGCTGCGGTAGTAGTATTCGGCATTCTGTTCGTTGTCTGACTGTGCGTTAAAGCCCGTTCTCCAGGTGTAGCGGTCGGTGGCGAGCTGGTTAAAGATGTTCTTCAGCTCATAGCGGCTGTTGCCTCCTTTCGACAGAAGGGTGATATTCAGCAGCGCACCGATGCGTACATTGTTGTTATACTGGTTGTCAACGGAGTGGCGCAGGTAGTTGCTCTGGTCATGGGTCACGTCATACACTCCGAAGAGGTTGTTGAGCATGCCTGTATAGGCGCGGTATTCGTTTGTATAGTTGAGTGCGCCTATAAGACCCAGCCGGTTGCCGCCGAGAGTCCACCTGTGGGCAAGCTCAGCCCCCAGTTTGAGGTCGCCGGCCGGCCGCTTGGTCTTCACCGTCCAGTCGTTGTTGAACCCGTTATTGAGCAAATCCACGCTCTTTTCGGCCGAGAGGGAGCGCAGAGAGCCGTTTATTCCGCCCTGAAGGCTGCGCATTCCGTTGTCGAAACCGAGGAAATCGGTGCCGCTACCCTTGGCGTAGAGGAAGTCGGAGAACGATGTGGCGTCGTTCCAGTTGCCTCCCACGGTCACGGAGAAGTGGTTTTCTGTTGGTATGTCCTTGGTGTTTATCTGTATGAAGCCTCCACTGAAGTCTGCGGGATACTCCGGTGCCGGCGACTTGACTATCACGAGGTTGTCGATCTGCCCACTGGGGATAATATCGAACGAGAAAGCGCGCGAGTCCGCCTCGCTGCTGGGTACAGCTCCGCCGTTTATCCACACGTTGTTGTAGCGTTGCGACAGTCCGCGCACCATGACAAACTTGTCATCTATGAGACTTACGCCCGGAACACGGCGTATCACCTCGCCCGCATTGTTGTCCTGCGTGCGCTTAATCTCCTGTGCAGAGATGTTACTCACCACCAGTTCGCTCTTCTTTGCCTCCATTATCATGGCTGCCTCGGTGGTTCGGCGCACCATACCCGTCACTGTAACCTCGCCAAGTTTCTGCTCGTCGGACTCCATCTCCACGGTCAGCGTGTCGCGCGAGGACTGTTTCTGGGGCTGTACGCCCTTGATTTCCACCGTCTTGTATGACACATACTTGACGGTAAGGGCATATTTCCGGCTCCTGTCCAGCCCGTTTATGGCGAAATTGCCGTCCACATCGGTCACGACACCGCGCCCGTCGGCCAGCTGAACCGTAGCCCCTATGAGTGCCTCGCGCGTGGCTTTGTCAACCACACGGCCGCGTATGTCAGCCCCCAAGGCTGCGGTTGCGGCGGCAAAAAGCAGCACCAACGCTGCAAACATCTTTCTGTAATCCTTCATTAACATATCTTTCGTTTACGGCTGCAAAGGTATATGGGGGTCTTTTCAAGCGTGTTTCACCGCTGTTAAGACTGCCGCAACGGGTGTTAAGATGGCGTTACA
>CAVHML010000005.1:0-5287 GCA_963636905.1 bacterium | reverse complement strand
GGCGTTACAGTCACGTAAACGGGCGGTTTGGGAAGCGTAAACATGGCATTTACGACCCGCAAACACGGCATTTAGGAAGCGTAAACGGTGCATTTACGAATCGCAAACGCCACGGTTACGCCCACAGGCACGGGCATCAGTCAGAAGAAAGTCGGGCATATAAAGGAAAAGTCCGCAAACCTTTCGGCTTGCGGACCCGTATGTTTCATCGGCCAAACGGCGATGTTATTGTCCTCGAAATGTATGTGTATTGTCCTTCAGACGGATGGTTTTTGTCATCCAATAGGTCGGGTTTCTCCCTTCAAATGGTTGGACATTGACCTTCAAATGGCTGCGTCATGACCCTCAGACGGCCTTGTCACGGCCAAGGAAGCGGCTAAATATCTATGTCAGCGAGTATTTTTTCGGTTGCCCCTGTACAGCTTTCCACGAATTTCCCGGCACTCCGGCCGCATTGTTCCAGCCACTCGGTGTCGGTAGAGAAGCGTGACATGAGCGAAGAGAAGTCTTCTGCCGATGTGATTTCAAAGCCTCCGCCCTTAGCAATCAGGCCGCGCGCCTCGTCGAAATGGCTGTTGTTGGGGCCGAAAATGACGGGGATGCCCCACACGGCAGCCTCAAGTACGTTGTGGATACCCACGCCAAAGCCGCCGCCGACATAGCCCACGCAACCGTAACGATAGGCGCTGGACAGCAAACCGTAGCAGTCTATGATGAGGCAGTCGGCCTCCGCCGCTTCCTCTGGGGTGGTTTGGGTGTACCTCACCACTCGGCCTTTCATCTTTGAAAGTATCTGTTTCAAGTGGTCTTCGCCTATTACGTGGGGCGCAAGTATCACCTTCCACTCCCGGTTGTGGTTGAAATAGGGGGCGAGAATGTCCTCGTCGGGCTGCCAACTGCTGCCGGCTACGAACACTTTCCTGCCCTTGGAAAAGCTCTCAATGATGGGGAGACACTTCGATTGTGCCTTGATTTGGAGCACCCTGTCAAAGCGTGTGTCGCCCGAAACGGTCACTCCAGTGATGCCAATCCCCGCCAGAAGCTCGCGGCTCTGCTCGTTCTGCACATAAAAGTGGGTGAAACAGCGCAGCACCTTGGCGTATTCGCGTGCGTACCAGCGGAAGAAAATCTGGTCAGGGCGGAAGATACTTGATACGCTATAGGCGGGTACGCCCCTGTGTTTGAGTATGTGAAGGTAGTTATACCAGAACTCGTACTTGATGAAAAAGGCCATTGAGGGTCTGACAAGGCGCAGGAAACGTATGGCATTGACGGGGGTGTCGATGGGCAGATAGCACACTATGTCGGCCCCGGGATAGTCCTTGCGCACCTCATAGCCCGACGGCGAGAAGAACGTGAGCAGCACTTTGTAGTCGGGATGCAGCTCCTTGATGCGCTCAATGATGGGTCTGCCCTGCTCAAACTCGCCGAGTGAGGCAGCGTGAACCCACACATAGCGCGCCGAAGGGTCCACCTTGCGCTTCAGAACGCCAAAGGCCGCACGCTCACCGCGCCACATTCTGCGCACCTTCCTGCTGAACAGGCTCGCCACAACCACGCCCCAAAGGTACAGATAGATGGCTATGTTATACAGCACCGGTATCTTGCTTATCTTCATCAGCCCAGTTCTTCTATGGCACGCGCCATTCTGCGCAGAGTTTCTTCACGTCCGAGGAAAGCTGAAATGTCGAACATTCCGGGGCCTTTGCCCTCGCCAACGAGTGCAAGTCGCCATGCGTTCATTATGTTGCCGAGCTTGTAGCCCTTGTCTTCAATCCACTTTTCGACCACGGCCTCCTGATTTGCCACCGAGAAGTCGTCAATGGCTTTGAGCACGTCCATGAGTTCGGTGAGACAAGCGGCCGAGTCTTCCTTCCAACGCTTCTTGCGGGTCTTTTCGTCATACTCCGTGGGAGCCTCAAAGAAGAACGAGCACAGCGGCCAAAGCTCGCTTACGAAGTCAACACGGTCTTTCATCATGCCTACAACCTGCGTGATGCGCTCTGTTGTTTCGCCCGGACAATGCTCCAGAACCATTGGTTTGAATATGGAGGCTATCTCCTCGTTGCTCTTGTGGAGTATGTATTCGTGGTTGAACCAGATGCCTTTCTTATAGTCAAACTTGGCTCCGGCCTTGCTGCACTTGCTGATGTCGAACAGCGGCACAAGCTCGTCGAGACTGTAAAGTTCGCGCTCGGTGCCGGGATTCCAGCCGAGGAAAGCAAGGAAGTTGATGACGGCTTCGGGGAAATAGCCGCTCTCACGATAGCCCGACGACACTTCTCCGGTCTTCGGGTCGTGCCATTCCAAGGGGAATACGGGAAAGCCCAATCGGTCGCCGTCGCGTTTGCTGAGCTTGCCCTTGCCTTCGGGCTTGAGCAAGAGGGGCAAGTGGGCGAAGCGAGGCATGGTGTCCTCCCAGCCGAACGCCTTGTAGAGCAGCACGTGGAGCGGTGCGCTGGGCAGCCACTCCTCGCCTCTTATGACGTGGGTTATCTCCATGAGGTGGTCGTCCACGATGTTTGCGAGGTGGTAGGTGGGCAGTTCGTCGGCACTTTTATACAGAACCTTGTCGTCGAGTATGTCGCTCATTATCTTTACATCGCCGCGTATGAGGTCGTCAACGTGTACGGCTTCGCCCGGTTCTATCTTAAACCGCACCACGTACTGCTTGCCCTCGGCTATCAACCTGTCAACTTCCTCTTTGGGAAGCGTGAGCGAGTTGCGCATTTCCATGCGAGTGTGGGCGTCATACTGGAAGTTTTGCATGGCGGCACGCTTGGCTTCAAGCTCCTCGGGAGTGTCGAATGCGATGTAAGCCCTGCCCTTTTCGAGCAGCTCGCGCACATACCTTTTATATATATCCCGGCGTTCGCTCTGGCGGTAGGGGCCGTGTTGGCCGCCGAAAGACACGCCTTCGTCGAACTTTATGCCGAGCCATTTGAATGATTCTATGATGTATTCCTCTGCGCCGGGCACAAATCTGGTGGAGTCGGTATCCTCTATTCTGAACACCAAATCGCCGCCGTGCTGCCGCGCGAACAGGTAGTTATACAATGCAGTGCGTACTCCGCCGATGTGCAACGCCCCTGTCGGGCTGGGCGCAAAGCGCACCCTAACTCTTCTCTCTGCCATTGTTTTTTGTAGTCAAGTTTGCAGTTTCCTGCGCAAAATTACTCTTTTTTTTTCACTTTTCACATTTTTAGCACAATTGAAAAGCAAGTTGGGGAGCAACATCACTGGGGATTGGGATAGCTGACGCGCGTGTGGTAGATGCTTTTCAGCTTCTCTATCAGCACTGTCTTGGCGTATGCTATATCGCGGAAGGTGATGGGGCACTCCTTGAAGAAGCCGTCTGCGAGCTGTCCGTCGATGAGTCGGTTCACCAGGTCGCGTATTGACTTCTCGGAATAGTCGTGTTGCGAGCGCGAGGCAGCCTCCACCGTGTCGGCCATCATCAGTATGGCCTGTTCCTTGGTGAACGGGTTGGGGCCGGGATAGGTGAAGAGCAGGTCGTCAACCTCCTCGTCGGGGTGTTCGTTCTTGTACTTTACGCAGAAGTATTTGGCCTTGCCCTGGCCGTGGTGGGTGCTGATGAAGTCCTTTATCACGTTGGGCAGGTTGTACTTCTCGGCCATTTTCAGTCCTTCGGTCACGTGGCTGATGATAATCTGTGCGCTCTCTATGCACGACAGACTGGCGTGCGGGTCTATGCCGGACTGGTTTTCGGTGAAGTAAATCGGGTTTGCCATCTTGCCTATGTCGTGATATAGCGCACCAGTACGCACGAGCTGGCTCTTGGCACCAATCTTGTTGGCTATCTCGGCAGCCAGATTTCCCACCTGAATGGAGTGTTGGAAGGTGCCCGGAGCCACCTCGCTCAGGCGGCGGAGCAGGGGGTTGTTGGTGTTGGACAGCTCTATGAGGGTGATGTCCGAGGTAAATCCGAACGCTTTCTCGATGATATACAGCAGCGGATAGGCGAACAGCAGCAGCAGACCGTTGGCTATGAAGTAATTGTAGGTGCTCCAGTCGAGCGTGGTTAGTGCAGAGCCGCTCATCATGTCGTAGGCCAGCGTCATGCACATGCTTGTTGCGGCCACCATAATGGCGGTCTTGAACAGCTGGGAGCGGTATTGCAGTTCTCGGAGCGAATAGATGGCCACCAGACCCGCCACGGTTTCCACCACGGTGAAGTCGAACGGATGTTGCAGCATGGCCGCACAAATCAGTATCATGGTCATGTGGGTGATGAAAGCCGTGCGCGAGTCCATAAAGACTCGTATGAATATGGGAGCCATGGCGTAGGGCAGCACATACACGTGGCCTATTGTGTTGCGCACAAGGAGCGATGTGAGGAGCGCGAAGATTACTATAAGCGAGTAGAGCATGGCCATATTGCGCATGTTCTTGAAGTATTCTTTGCGGAAAAGAACCAGATATACGGTAAAGCACACGAGGAATACCAGCGTGTAGAGCACCTCTCCGGCAAGCGTGATGTGGCTGGAGCCAGAGTCTTGGGCACGCTTTTCGTTTTCTTTCTTGAACGATTCCAGTATTCTGTAGGCCTCTTCGTCCACTATCTCGCCACGGTCTATTATTTTCTGTCCCTTCTGCACCACACCGTTGGCCAGCGGAATGCTTGCAAGCAGGTCGTTGCGGCTGGCTGTGCTGCGCTCCTTGTCGTATATGAGGTTGGCTGTGATGTATTTGTCGAGGTTACATCTTTGCAGAGCCTGCTTGTGTTGCGCCATAAGCTCGTCGGCAAACAGCTGTTCGTAGGCTTCCTTGGTGGTGAGCAATCCTGCGGCTTTTACGCTTGTAGCTTTTTTGCCGTCAACCACACGTATCATGCGCAACGTGTCGGCCGCCTGTCGGTCGTCTTCCACCACATTCACCACGCCCTGGCGGTAGATGCGGTGCAGCCGGTTGGCTATTATGCTGATGAAGTCGTCGGGAAGGTCGGGGATACCGTTGGAGTAGTCGGACACGAAGTTGCGCACCATGTCGCCCTCCACGTCTTTGTTATACACGTAATACGGCTCATACTGGCGCATAATGCTGTCGCGCTCGTGCTTGATGGCCGCTTCCGACTTATAGACGGGGAAGTCGAAGGGGGCGCGGAAGTCCACATACTTCCACGGCTTGCCCATTTCGAGGGTGAAATTGTTGCGGTTGTCGCGCGGCATGGCCCAGGCTATCACCGCCACAGAGGCTATTATGATGGCCGACCACACGATGAAGTCGCGCCAGGTGAAGTCTTCCTTCAGGTTGAATGTGCTCATAA
>CAVHML010000004.1:0-27925 GCA_963636905.1 bacterium | reverse complement strand
TAGCGCACTCCGTACAGTTTTTCCATTGCCGGATATACTTCTTTGCACTGGGGAAGGAGCGTAAGATTGCCTATCAGCACAAAATCCCGTATGTCGCTGCCGGCCGAAGACAGCACTGCCGCACTGCCGATGGACTGGAGAACCATGAAAATCAGCCCTTGGGCGATGTCCTCCTGCGAGGCGTTGCTTGCCACCTTGCCAAACAGCGAGGCTGTGGCCTCCATGGGCAGTCCGGGAAGAGGCTTGCGGCTGATGTCGCCTATAAGCAAATTGACGTTTGAAAGGTTGCCCCGCATAGCCAGAGCCAGCACTTGCCGTATGTCGCTCGTGCTGAGAAGCAGCCGTGACAGCCCTTGCAGCGTGCCGCCGCCTATGCCTGTGCCTCCTATGTGCTCTATTTTGTCACCGTCACACCGCACAAACGAAGTGCCGGTGCCCATGCTGACCACAATGGCACGGTCAACTTTCGACTCAAACCTGGCTCCGAGTCCGTCTGCGCGGAACTCTTCCGTCTTGTCTGTGGGCAGTCCATAGACGCGGGAGTCTATGTATGCGCTGCCAACTCCCGTAAGCATCACCTGTTCGATGTCGCTTAACGACACGTCATTGTCGTACAAATACTTGCCGAACGCACCGTAGAGCGACGTCACGGGGTCGGCTGCCGTTATGCGGGTGGGCGAGAGAACCTTGCCGTCCCTAAGCCCCACGATCTTGGTGGTGCTTATTCCTACATCTATTCCTATTATTATTCCCATTGCAATGGTCTTGTCTGACGCTGCAAAGGTAAACATTTTCCGTTAGTAACCGGCCTTTTGCTCCGCCTTTCGCTCATACTTCGCCCTGAAAACGAGCATGGAGAGAAAGCCCAAAAGCACCACCGGCACGCCCACAAGAGCCGCATAGCGGTAGGAAAGTCCGCAAGCCATGGGCAAGCCACCGGCGAATGCGCCGAGCGCATTGCCCATGTTGAAGGCCATTTGTATCAGTGCGCCGCCAAGCATCTGGCCTCCCGGCGAGTGTTTCAGTATGAGATACTGCAACGGACTGCTCACTGCGAACAGCCCGGCGGTGCATACCACCATGAGAACGGCCGAGATCCAGCCGTAGTCTGCAAGGAAGAAGATGAGCAACAGGGCTACTGCCACCACGGCCTGGGTGTATTCGGCCACACGTCCGGGGCGGTAGCGGTCTGAAAGGCGGCCGCTCGTGAGGTTGCCTACCACCATTCCGAAGCCAGCGGCAATCATCAGCAACGGTATGGTGGCCGGTGCGAAGCCTCCCTCGTGCGTCATAAGCGGCGCAACATAGCTGTACCAACAGAAGATGCCGCCGTTGCCGGTCATTGTGGCGGCGAGTATGAGCCACGGAGCGCCGCCTTTCAGGAAGCGGAACTGCCCTTTGTAGCCGTTGTCGGGCAGAGCCTCGATATGGGGCACCCACTTCCATATATAATATAGTACGGCGAGACTGAGAAACCCTACGAGTACGAACGGCACGCGCCACGATATGCTGCCGCTGAGTGCCGTGCTGAGCGGCACGCCGAACAGGTTGGCCACCGTCATGCCGGCAATCATGATTGACACTGCGCCGGTTTTGTGCCCTTCGTCGGCCAGACTCACTGCGGCAATGGAGGCCACACCGAAGTAAGCGCCGTGGGGAAGACCTGCAATGAAGCGGGATACGAGCATGGTGTGGTAGTTTGGCGCAACGGAACAGAGCACTGCGCCGAGAAACATCATGCCCGCAAGTGCGAGAAGTATAGCCTTTGGACTGTACTTGTGGGCTATCGTGAGCAGCGGTGCGCCGCAACACACTCCCAGAGCGTAGGCCGAGATGAGGTGGCCGGCCTGTATGATGCTGATGTCAAGCCCATTGGCCACATCGGGCAGTATGCCCATCATTACGAACTCGGTCATTCCCAGTGCCAAAGTGCCGAAGGCAAGGGCTGCCAATCCTTTTTTCATAAGTCGAAAGTTATATCCTGAATACGCTGCAAAGCTATATATACAATGTCAAACCGTACAACCGGCGGTGCTACCAGCTCGACCCGGCACCTCCGCCGCCCGTGCTTCCGCCGCCGAAACTGCCTCCATAGCTTCCGCCGGAGCCGCCTCTGCCGCCTCGTCCAAGCATTGATCCGAGCATCATCCCGGTGAGTATAGCCCCGGCATTGCCGTTGTCGCGGTCGTCTTCGGGCGTGTTTTCCACCACAACCTTGCCGCACTTGGTACACACGTATATGTCTTTGCGGTAGCGGACGCCGCCTTGGCGGAAGTGGTCGGTCGATTTGTGCACGAGAGTCTTCGCCCCGCACTGCGGACAGCGCGACTTCTTGCGGTAAACCACAAGGAACGCCATGGCAAGTATGCCGACAAGCACTACCAGCATGCTCATCCAGCCGCCGTCGTCGGCCTCGTTTTCGGCCTCCATCGTCCCGTCGAGCACCGCCGCCACGGCCTTTACCCCTGCTGTCATGCCGCCGTTGCGGTCGCCAACCTTAAACTTCGGCACCATATAGCGAGTCTGTATGCGCTTGCACAGTGCGTCCGGCAGTGTGCCTTCCAGGCCGTAGCCGGTCACGAAGCGCACGGTGTGCTGGTCTTCCACGTACAGTATCAGCAGCCCGTTGTCGCTTTTCGACTTGCCCAAGCCCCATGTTCGGAACAGCCTCACGCCGAAATCGAACGCCTCGCCGTTGCCTATCGAAGGCAGAACCACCACGGCTGTCTCTATCCCTGTGGCGTTTTCCAGTGAGGAAAGTGTGGCGTTGATGGTGTCGCGTGCCGTGGCGGAGAGCAGCGATGCAGGGTCTGACACGTGCAGACGCACGTCCGACAGGCGCACATTGGGCACTGTCTCCACCGTATATGCCTCCGCTGCGCCCATGGTCTGCCCGTTTGCAGCGGTCAGGGCGGCAAACAGCAGGACGAAAGGGAGCAGCATTTTGCGCAAAGCCCGTCCGTCAGGTTGTGGAAAAACGCAGGATGCCATGTCGGGAGTGTGGATTTTGCAGGTGCCGGTGCAGGTTTTTCCGCGTCAGAACTTCACCTCCGGGGCTTTCTCCGCGCCGCTTTCGGCCTCGAAATAAGCCTTTTTGTCGAAGCCGAACATACCGGCGAGTATGCTTTTCGGGAAGCGTCTTATGGCCGTATTGTACTCTTTGGCTGCGTCGTTGAAGTCTTTGCGCGCCACAGTAATGCGGTTTTCTGTGCCTTCCAGCTGCGATTGCAGTTCAAGGAAGTTCTCGTTGGCCTTCAGCTGTGGGTAGTTTTCTGCCACCATGAGCAGCTTTCCGAGAGCCGCCGACACGTTTCCCTGCGCCTTGTGATACTGTTCCATCTTCTCCGGCGTGAGGTTTGTCGGGTCAATCTTGACCGATGTGGCCTCGCTGCGCGCCTTTACCACGTTCTCAAGCGTGGTCTTTTCGTGAGCGGCATAGCCCTTCACGGTGTTCACGAGGTTGGGTATCAGGTCGGCACGCCGCTGGTATTGAGTCTCAACGTTTGCCCATTTGCCCTGCACACCCTCGTCCATCGACACCAGAGCGTTGTATCCTGACACGCCCCACAACAGGATAATCACCACAACGGCACCAGCCGCTATCAGCCACATTTGCTTTTTGTTCTTCATTCCGCTTGTTTTTTGTTTACAAGTTATGTGTTCCTGCATGCCGGGGTTGCCCCCGTTTCATGCAAATGTCATACAAAAATCGGCAAAATGGTTGAGATATGCAAGCAAACGCCCCGGTTTTTCAGGAAAATGGTTGACAAACGTCTGGCGGCTGCGGCATTGGCGGCGCTTCGGACGGCTGTTTGGCGGACGGCTTCGGAGCGTTTTCCTGCCGGAAATGTGCCGCCTTTGCTCCGCAGTCCAACCCGTTCATTGTCAGCAATGTAGCGGTTGGCTGTGTAAACCGCCCGTTTCAGCATCGTAAACGGGCGGTTTACGACCCTTAACCCGACCGTTTTTGACTTCTTAACCGGCTGTTTGCAATCCGTAAACCGGGCGTTTACAAATGTGTAAAGCACGAGCTGCATCAGAAAAACACACGTGTTACATTTATTTAACATGAAATTTTTTGAAAATAAGCGGGGGGGGGGTAAATTTGCATACACAACAAAAAAGGGAAAACACGATGGTTTACAAAATGAAATACGTGCGCCCCATAACAACAACCGTGGAGGTTGAAACTGAAAGTATGCTCGCCGGCAGCGCAAAAGACGCTGAAACTGCGGCTGAAGGCGACGCTTCGGACGGCGCAGACGGCGGGTGGCAGCCTCCGGGTGCGGCCACTGCGGCGGTCAAAGGGCGCACGGAGAGAGCGGAACCGGTCGTGACCGAAGACCGCAGCTGCACGGTTGGCGGCCACAGGTTTGTCGATCTCGGATTGCCGAGCGGCCTTCTTTGGGCTGAAACCAACCTCGGCGCAGAGTCGGAACAGGACTCCGGCGGCAACTACGCATGGGGTGAGACTGTGGCATCGGCCGGGACAGAGGGCGCAAGCGGCGGTATGGCAAAGGAAAGTTTCACCTGGGGCACATACAAGTATGGCAGTTCTGAAACCTGCCTGACCAAATACAACACCTCAGACGGCCTTAAAGCCCTCGAAACCGCTGACGATGCGGCCTCAAACGGCTGGGGCGGCGGTTGCCGCATGCCCACTGACTGCGAGTTTAAGGAGCTTATAAAGTATTGTGGATGGACTTGGGACAGCGCAAACGGGGGCTACAGGGTGAAGAGCCGCACCAACGGCAACTCCATCTACCTCCCTGCTACTGGCTATCGCAAGGGTCGCACCGTAAGGAACGCCGGCGTTGAGGGATGCTACTGGTCGGCTTCTTACTGTCAGGACAGCTACAACTATGCCTATTGTCTGCGTTTCCTCAATACAGGGCTGCGCAGTAGCTGCGGTATGCGCGACCGTTACTGCGGCTTACCCATCCGCGCAGTGGCGGAAAGCGGGCGGTAGAATGGTGCGGAAGGATGCCACGGTTGGAATAACCCGCCCGTTTACGGTGCGTAAACGGTACAGTTACGGGTCGTAAACGGTGCGTTTGGACATCGTAAACGGTGCGTTTACGAATTGCATACAGTGAGTTTGGGAGAAAGGACGGTGCGTTTCTGTTGAGAAGCCGGCGTGTCTGGACGGGAAAACCGGCGTGTTTTGTTGAAAAACCGTGGCATACCAAGCCGTGGTATGCCCGTTTGTGCGCCTTAAAGCCTTGTCACGCTGACCGTTTCGTCAACCTTTATCATCACATTGGCAAGGCTTTCCACCAGTTGGAGGTCGTGGCTCACCATGACAACGCAGCAGTTGCGGCTGATGCGTTGCAGGGTGTCGTGCATAAGCCGTTCGGAACGGTCGTCGATATAGGTGTCCGGCTCGTCGAGAATGAGCACTTCGGGACGGCTCACCATGGCCCTTGCGAGCAGCACTCGCTGGAGTTCGCCGCCGCTAAGAGCCTTTATCTGGCGGCGTTCCATGCCTTCCAGCCCCATCTCGCGCATGGTTTCGGCTGCCCTCCCGCGCAGTTGCGCCGGCAAACGCCCCCACAGACCGGCCTCGGAGTTAAGCCCTGACAGCACTGTCTGCCCCACCGAGATGGGGAAATCCTTGTCTATGGCACTGTATTGCGGCAGGTATCCCATGCGCAGACGCTCCACTTTGCGGCCGTCAAGGCTGTAGCTGACAGTGCCGGCCATGGGTTGGAGCAGTCCGAGCATCACCCTTACGAGCGTTGTCTTGCCGCCTCCGTTGGGCCCGGTGACCCCTGCAAAGTCGCCGCTGCCCAGTTCAAGGTTCACATCCCTAATCTGTGCGCGTCCGTCATAGCCGGCTGTAACGCCGGAGAGTCTTATTTGTGCTGCTTGCATATCGCTTCGGCTATCTTCAACATCTCGTTTTCCCAGTCATAGCTCAGGGGATTTATCTCCACAGTGGCCGCTCCCGTAGCCCTGACCACCGTCTCTGTGTTGCGGTTGGCAAACTCTTTCTGCACAAACATGAGCCTTGTGCCGTCGGAACGTGCCGAGTCAATCAGCTGTTTGAGCGATGCAGCCGACGGTTCCCGCCCGTTGTCCTCTATCGGGAGCTGCCTTAGCTTGTAGTCACGGGCAAGGTAAGTGAGTGCAGGGTGGTAGATTATGAACGATTTGCAGGCGGCTTTGCGCAGCATACTGTCCATCTTGGTGTCGAGAACCATTATCCTGTCGCACAGCGAGTCGAGCCTTTCCTTGAAGTAGAGCGAGTCCTTGCCGTCCACGAGTGCCACGGCCTTGTATATGTTACGTGCCATTTGCAGGGCGTTGGCGGGCGATGTCCATGTGTGGGGGTCGCTGTGGCCGTCGCAAGAGGGCAAGGGAACGATGCCGTCTGACGCATCCACTACTATCAAGTGCTGCGCATTTGCACTCAAACGCTTCATCCAGGTGCGCTCAAAGCCGAGGTTTCCCACCTTTATATACAGCACACTCTCCGACAGTCCGGCCATCTGCTGCGCCGTAGGCTCGTAGGTTTCGGGGCTTACTCCGCCGGGTACCATGGTCACAACGTTGAATTTGTCGCCGCAAATCTGCTCCGCAAAGTAGCGCAGCGGCTCTATTGTGACCGTAACCACCGGCTTGCCCTCGTCCTTTACGGCGCACGAGCCGGTCAAAAAGGCTGTCAGCAGGACGGGAAGCGCAGCTTTAAGCACGCCGGCTGCCGCCTTTGTCCTTTTGGCTGCCGCCTTCTGCACGTTGCGAGCCGCCTTTACTATATTATAATGTGTAGTTTTCATATTGCCAATCTTCCGCTTTCATATAATCAGCCCTGTGCCATAGGCCAGCAGGACGTACCTCAGGCACTTGCCGATGGTCATGCTGAGCGTGGTGATGAACAGGTTTGAGCGCATGAGTCCCTGCGTTACGGTTATAGGAGTGCCCAACAGCGGCACCATAGCGAAGAATCCCATCCACGCACCACGGCCTTTCATAAACCTCTGTGCCCGGTCCAAATCCTTTTTCTTTATCCTTAGGTAGCGCTCAATCCACTCTATCTTGCCCATACGTCCCACTCCGTAGCTGAACAAACCGCCGAGTACGTTGCCGACAGTGCCGAAGACAATGAGCTTGAAAGGGGAAAGTCCGAGTGCCTGAAGCCCCACAAAGACAGCCTCACTGGGGAATGGAAAGATGCTGCCTGCCACGAATGCGGCCACGAGAAGCCCCCAATAGCCGAAATCAACGAGCAGCTCTACAACGGAATCCATAGGTTGACCACCGTTAAAGCCGCCACCGCCGCCACAACAACCATAAAGGCGATGTTAGTGAAGCGCGAGTGTGTGAGTGCGAAGAAGTGCGCTGCCAACGGGCTGGCGTTGACTATCAGCACGCGAATGAGCAGGTCGTAACGCTGGGGCTGCAGCACAAGAGCCGCAAACGTGACGAAACTGACCAGAATGAAGCTGTAATAGAACGCCCGTGTGCGTATCTTGTCCTTGTAGCTCGTGGCAATGAAGTGTACCGAGCCGGCCACTGTCAGCACAACGACAAGCGACGCCACCAAAATCTGGTTGGTTGAGAGCACGCAGAGGTCGGCTATACTGCCGAAATCGGCCAGTCCGGCGAAGTGAGCCATGGCATCTGTCATATCACCGGACTGGATTACATACGCCGAAGCGAACCAATAGGGGCACACAATGCCTATGATGGAGGCGAAAAACGTGCGCCAGCCCATCGCACTGAGGGTGATTGCCATCAGCAGCCACGCCACCGGCACGTAGTAGAGCATCCAGACAGAGGCCAGACTGCCCGTTCCGATGGCCAAAAAGGCGCAGAACGCCCAGCCCGAAGCGTCGCGGTTCTGGTAACAACGCAGCAGTGCAGACAGCGCACCCACCGTGCAAAGCCCTGCAACCGAACCGCTGACGGAGCCGAAACCGCCGCAATCCATGCACGCCAGGACTATAAACGAGCACGAAACCAGACGGCTGTATATGCGGATGAGGGCGTTGGTCGTGTTCAGCTC
Organism: bacterium; assembly: GCA_963636905.1. Lineage (GTDB taxonomy): Bacteria > Bacteroidota > Bacteroidia > Bacteroidales > Bacteroidaceae > Prevotella. The sequence continues at coordinate 19,917 of CAVHML010000004.1, read as the reverse complement.
GACCATCAGGTAGGACGCGGCGGCGAAACAGGCAAACTGAATCCACAGACCACCGTCCAACACCCCTGCCGCTGTCCACACCAAGGCGGCATAGACAGCAGTGAAAGGCAGGAGCATACGGCTCTCGGCCACCCTGTTTTGCAATCGTCTTACCATGTTTCCAATACCTGTCCCTTTGCTCCGGCACACTTGAATGTGCCCTTTGCACCCGTGGATGCTTCTTCCGTTCCCGTGGATGCTTCCTTTGCACTCGTGGACGCTTCCTTTGCATCCGCCAGCGGTGCCGGCTGCGTCCGGCAAGTGCCGCTGTGGGGCTTACAAGTCGGCCCCTATGTCGCCACGGAAGTACTTTCCTTCAAACTCAATCTTGCCGGCTTCGGCGAACGACTTGGCCAGTGCCTCCTCCTTGGTCGTGCCGTAAGAGCTGACAGCTATGACCCTGCCGCCGTTGGTGACGAGCTTTCCGCCGTTCAAGGCGGTGCCCGCGTGGAAGACAGTGCTGCCTTCAACAGAGTCAGTGCCCGTTATTTCAAATCCTTTCTTGTAGCTTTGCGGATAGCCGCCGCTGACCAGCATGACGCAAACGGCCGCACGGTCGTCGAAAGTGATGCTGCGCTTGTCGAGATCTCCGGCAGCTACGCCTTCAAACAGGTCCACTATGTCGCTCTTGAGCCTAAGCATTACGCTCTCGGTTTCGGGGTCTCCCATGCGGCAGTTGTACTCTATCACCTTCGGTTCGCCCTCCACGTTGATGAGACCGAAGAAGATAAAGCCCTTATACACTATGTTTTCGGCGGCCAACCCATCGACTGTGGGCTTGATTATGCGCTGTTCCACCTTGTCCATCCACTCCTTTGTGGCGAACGGAACGGGCGAAACGCTGCCCATGCCGCCCGTGTTGAGACCGGTGTCGTGCTCGCCTATGCGCTTGTAGTCCTTGGCTTCGGGCAGTATCTTGTAGTGTTTGCCGTCGGTAAGGACGAACACGGAGCACTCAATGCCGCTCATAAACTCCTCTATCACGACGCGTGCCGAGGCGTTGCCGAACATTCCGCCGAGCATTTCGCGCAGTTCGCGCCTTGCTTCCTCAAGCGTGGGCACTATGAGCACGCCCTTTCCGGCGCACAGTCCGTCGGCTTTCAGCACGTAGGGCGGCTGGAGGGTTTCCAGAAAGGCCAGTCCCTCGTCGAGCGTGGTGCCGTCGAAGGTGCGGTAGGCGGCTGTCGGTATGCCGTGGCGCGCCATGAAAGCCTTTGCAAAGTCCTTTGATCCTTCAAGCACTGCGCCGGCTTTCGAGGGGCCGATTACGGCTATGTCCTTCGTGCGCGGGTCGCTGAGGAACTCGTCATATACGCCTTTCACCAGCGGGTCTTCGGGTCCCACCACGACAATGCCCACTCCGTTGGCCGCGGCAAAGTCCTTCAGTGCCTCAAAGTCGTCGGCCTTTATGTCTATGTTGGTGCCGCACTGTGCCGTACCGGGGTTGCCGGGGGCGATGAACAGCCTCTCCACTTTCTTGCTCTGCGCTATCTTCCATGCCAAGGCGTGCTCGCGCCCTCCGCTGCCTAAAAGTAATATCTTCATTCCGTTGGGTTTATGGTGTGAAAAAACACCTGCAAATTTACGGAAATAAGTCATTAACGCCAAACTTTTGCGCCAGTATGCACGCGCAATCCGTCAAAACGCTTTTCAAGACCCGGCGGGTTGCGCTCCGTAACTGGCCGGGTTACGCACCGTAAACCGCCCGTTTACGACAGCCAAACCGGCGGTTTACGGGTCATAAACGGGCGGTTTGTCGCAGCCATGGCTCCGCTGCCTTTTGCCAAACCGCCCGTAACAATATCGCAACTTGCCGCAAAAAACGGCGCAAATGTTGGCGTATCAAGTATTTTTGCCTAAATTTGCAACGCAAAGGCTTGGAGTTGCCTTGCAAAAGGCGCACAGCCGAAAGGGATAGGATACCTTCTAATAATTATGATAAACCGGGAAATAATAAGAAACAAGGTGGTGCAGCTCACCTACGCCTACTTCCAGAACGGAATAACCAACGGTATAGACACGGCGGAGCGGGAGTTGTTCTTCAGTCTGTCAAAGGCATACGACCTGTACAACTACCTTCTGGAGCTTATAGTGGCCGTTACCGTGGAAGCGCGCAGACACTTGGAAGTGGCACAGGCCAAGGCGCGCCGCGAAGGCGGGCCGGAACCGTCGCAGAAGTTCGCCTACAACAGGCTTGCATTGCAGCTTGAGGAGAACAAAATGCTGAACGACTTTGTGGAAACGCAGAAGAAAACCTGGGAAAGCAACCCGGATTTCGTCAGGAAACTGTACTCACAGATTGTCGCAAGCCAGATATACAAGGACTATATGTGCGCCGAAGAGGACTCATACGAGGCCGACAGGGAGCTGTGGCGGCGACTCTACCGCGCATTGGTGCAAGATAACGAGGACCTCGACGCGGTTCTTGAAGAGCAGAGCCTCTACTGGAACGACGACAAGGCCGTTGTCGATACGTTTGTGCTCAAGACAATAAAGCGGTTCACCGAGAAAAGCAACTCAAAGCAGGAGCTGCTGCCCGAATACGACAGCCCGGAGGACAAGGACTTTGCCCGCAAACTGTTCAGGGCGGCGGTTATGAACAGCGACGAGTACCAACGCTACATGAGCGAGGCCTCCCGCAACTGGGATTTCAGCCGTCTGGCCTACATGGACGTGGTGATCATGCAGATAGCCCTGGCGGAAATGCTCACGTTCCCGACCATCCCCGTCAGCGTAAGCATCAACGAATATGTGGAAATAGCCAAAATGTACAGCACACCGCACAGCGGAAGCTACATAAACGGCATGCTCGACGCGATAGCGCGCCACCTTATTGATACAGGGCGGCTCCTGAAACACATGGACGCACCCAAACAGCAGCCGCAAAGTCAGCCTTTGGAGGAACAGACTCAACCTTTGGAAGAGCAAAATCAACCTTTGGAGGAGCAAAGCCAGCCGTTGGAAGAACAGGAACAGCCTTCTGACGATACTCAAGACAGCAACAACGATAACAAAAACGAACAATAAAAGACATGACAACACTGGTTCTCGCTGCACAACAGGCAGCACAAGGAGGAGGCGGAATGGGCTTCCTGATAATGATAGTGGCAATGTTTGCCATAATGTGGTTCTTTATGATACGCCCACAGCAGAAGAAACAGAAGGAAATCCAGAAGTTTCAGAACTCTCTCCAAAAGGGTGAGCACGTCGTAACGGGCGGCGGAATATACGGAACCGTAAAGAGTATCGACCTTGCAAAGGGCATTGTCGAGGTGGAAATAGCCTCCGGAGTGACAATACGCGTTGACAAAGGATCGGTATTCAAGGACGCTACAAGCACTACTGCCGCAACTAAATAAGGCGGAATGGGCAGGTTGCGCATCATAGCCGGCACAATCAGGAACTTCCTGTTCGGTTCTGTGAACAGGGAATTCCTGGTTTTTTTGTTCTTTCTCGCCGTTTCGGGAGTGTTCTGGCTGCTCATGACACTCAACGACCCGTATGAAAAGGAGTTCAAAATACCCGTGCAGGTGACGGGAGTGCCCAAGAATGTGGTGCTCACTTCCGACGATACGGACACCATAAGGGTGACTTTGCGCGACAAGGGGCTGCTTCTGCTGGGCTATATGTACGGCGACGGACTGCGAAAGATAGGCGTCAGCTTCCGCAACTACACCAACGGCCACGGCTCGTGCGTCGTTTCAGGGGCCGAATTGCAGCGGCTGGTCTATCAGCAACTGCCGGCTTCCACCAAGATAGTGGGCGTGAAACCCGACAAGATGGAGTTCTTTTTCAACTACGGACAGCACAAACGCGTGCCTGTAAGGTGGCGCGGCCATGTGACACCCGAACACTTGTACTTCATTTCCGGGGTGGATTACAGGCCGGACAGCGTGGATGTCTATGCCTCGAAGAACGCTCTTGACAGCATAAGCGCGGTATATACCGAACCGCTGAGCCACACTAATTTCCGCGACACGCTCACTGTTGACGGACGTCTGCAACGGATAAAGGGCGTAAAGGCCGTGCCCGACAGGGTGAAGGTCACGTTCTTCACCGACATACTGACCGAAGAGAGCATTGACGACGTGCCTATAACGGGCGTAAACCTGCCTGAGGGCAAGGTTCTGCGCACCTTTCCGTCGAAGGTGACGGTGCGTTTCGTTGCCGGAATGAGCCGCTTCCGCAGTCTCAAACCAAAGGATTTCACCGTGGTAGTGGACTACAACGAGATAGTCAACCGCCCGTCCGACAAGTGCAGCCTCCACCTCAAGGCAGTGCCGAGCGGCGTTTCGCGACCGTCACTGAGCCTCAATCAGGTGGACTACCTTATCGAGGAGCAATGAAAGTAGCCATAACGGGAGGCATAGGCAGCGGCAAGAGCTACGTGTGCGCACGGCTTGCGGCGCGCGGCATAGCGGTTTACGACTGCGACAGTGCGGCCAAACAACTCATAAACGGTTCGCCCGACATACGCCGGCAGCTGACCGGACTGATAGGAACAGACGCTTACACCCCCGAAGGGCGGCTTGACAAGGGCGTTGTGGCGGCCTTTCTGCTCGCCTCAGAGGCCAATGCACAGGCCATAAACGCCATAGTCCACCCGGCTGTGGCGCGCGATTTCATAGAGAAAGGAGCCGCCTGGATGGAGTGCGCCCTGCTCTTTGAGTCAGGATTTGACCGCCTCGTTGACCGTATCATCGCCGTTACCGCCCCCGAAAGCGTGCGCATAGAGCGGGTAACCGCCCGTGACGGCATCTCCGAAGCCAAGGCTTGCGAGTGGATAGCGCGCCAGTGGCCGCAGGAAAAGGTGCGCCTTATGGCCGACTACGAGCTTGTCAACGACGGCCAACAGGACGTTGACACTCAACTGGACGGTATATTGGCGGAGCTGAAACGCGCAGAACAGCAAGCCGAACAGACAGAACAGTGAACAGAAATACGCAGAACAACAAGACAGAACATACTGATTAACCAAACAGAAACATACAGAAAATGCTTAGAACAATCCTTTGCATCTCGGGCAAACCGGGACTTTACAAACTGATTTCAAGGGCTAAGAACAACCTGATTGTCGAGATAATCGACGAAACCCACCGCCGCATGCCGGCTTTCTCCACCGACCGCATCATCTCACTCGGCGACATAGCCATGTTCACCGACACCGACGACGTGCCGCTGAGCCGGGTTCTGGCCAGCATGAAAGCACTTGAGGGCGGCAAACCGTCGAGCGTTGACTACAAGAAGGCCAGTGGCGACGAGCTGCGCACGTATTTCGCAAAGATACTGCCCGACTTCGACCGCGAACGCGTACACAACAGCGACATAAAGAAGCTGATTCAGTGGTACGACATACTGGTTAAGAACGGCATAAGCGACTTCGAGGAGAAGGAAGACGGCGCAGAGGGCGAGGCAGAACCGGCTTCCGCCGACACCAAGGCAACCTCTGCCGACACCAAGGCAGCTCCCGCTGACACCAAGGCAACAGTTGCTGAAGCCAAGGCTGATGTTGCTGAGAGTAAAGCCGCCTCACCCAAGGCCAAAGCCACTGCTTCCGCCAAAGGAAAAACCTCTACCACAAAGGAAAAGGCTGCTACCACTAAGGCCAAGGCTGCTAAAAGCACCGCCAAAGCCGCAAAGGACAAGAAGTAGAGCCAAGGCTTTTTGAAGGTTTATAAGCTGGTTCGTGCCAACTTATAAACCTTCTTCTGTTCAAAACAAAGGAAGTATGGGTAGGAAAGCGTCGCTGAAAGACATCGCAGCCAGCCTTGGCGTGAGCATCGCAACGGTGAGTCGCGCACTGCAAGGCAACCCCGTCATAAGCGAAAAGACACGCTTGGCGGTGGCCGAAGCGGCGCACCGCATGAACTACTCCAAGAATTTCATCGCCGATAGCCTGCGTAGCGGTTCGCTACCGGTTATCGGCGTTATCGTGCCCCACGGGGTTACGCTGTTCTACTCGTCAGTTCTCGACGGCATAGAGCACGCCGCAGGTGCTGAAGGCTATGCCGTTATCAGCATGAACTCGCACGAAAGCTACGAGGAAGAGAAGTGTAACGTGGAGAGTCTGCGCAACTTGCATGTGGCAGGTATCATAGTTAGCGTCACTCAGGAGACCGAAGACATCGGCCATTTCGACGCTCTGGCCGCCGACAACATACCCGTGGTGCTCGTGGCGCGCGACCTTCCGAACAACAACTACTCCTCCGTTACCGCTGACAGCGTGGAAGCCGCACACAGAGCCACGCGTCACCTGATAGAACAGGGCTGCCGGCGCATCGCAATCCTGTGCGGTCCGGGTCACATGAAGATGGTTGCCGACCGCAAACACGGCTACATAGACGCACTGCACGATAACCGGCTGCTCGTAAGGCCCGAATATGTGGCATACAGCGATATGGATACGTCGTCGGCAATCGACGCTACAAACACGCTGCTCGACCTGCGAGAGCGTCCCGACGGTATAATTGCGCTCAACGACACGCTCCTTTTCGCCGCAATGAAGGCGGTGAAGATGCAGGGACTGGCCATTCCCGACGACATTGCGCTCATCGGCTTCAGCGATGTGGGCTATGTGGAGGACGTAACGCCCACGCTTTCCACCATCGAAGACCAGAGCCGCCTCATGGGAGAGTGCGCCTGTCAGATACTGTTCGACCATATCCGGGGCAACACCCGCCCTGTCCACAGGATCATCCCCACCGTCCAGCGCATAAGACAGAGCAGCCGGCGGAAGTAAGGGCGGCATTATAATAAGGTATATACCATATTATAATAGGGTAAGAACCACGTTATAATAATGTATAGAGCCGCATTGCGATAGAAAAGGACAAAGGAAAAAGGCATAAGCCCCGTGTTTGTTCGGGGATTTATGCCTTTTTGCTGTTTATAAAGGATGCGTTATCAGTTTGTGAAGATAACGTTTCCCGTTTATGGAAGTAACGTTTCCGTTGCGGTAGGGTAGGCTTACTCCTCCCATTCGAGCACTGCGCCGTTGGTACGTGCCGGGTCTGCACCACGGTAGTCGCAACTGTAGCTGCTGCCGGTGGTGGTGCTCATGCCCACATAGCGGTTGTTCTTGAGCGAGAGAAGCATGAACTGGCGGTTGAGATAGTCCTGGTAGAGGAACTCCGTTGCCTTGGTTTCGTCGGTCGTGAAGCGCACATCGCCCGGAAGACCCTCGCCGGCGATGAACACATAGCGGCCGTCGGCGCACTGGAGCAGCACCTTTCCCTGCCCTCGGTCGGTGAACTTGAAGCGTGCCGTGGCGGCGTTTCTGTCCTTCGTACCGTGCATCAGACCGTGCGGAAGTGCGTCCATATAGTCGCCGCGCCCTATGTTTTTGATTGCGAAAGTCTTGCCCCACGGGATGTTATGGCTGCGGTCGGCCTCGGTTTCCACCACGGTGAAGTTGTCAAAGTCGGCATATCCGCCCTCCCTGTCCTTTGTGTTGTAGGCGAAGAGTGCCGCCCTTGAGCCTTGGAACGTGGTGAGTTGGTAGCCCAACTTCACCTGTTGGCCCACCTCGGTGAAGTCCTTTCCGTCGGTGGAGTAGCTGTATTGCATCACGTTGTCGTCGTATTTGCCGTCTATACGCAGCCAGATGCGGTTGCCTTTCGGTGCGATGGCTGTCTGAACCCGCCGGTTTGTGTTCTGGTCATACCACTTCAGGCACAGCTCCTTGCCGTCTTTGGCCACGCCGAGCCAGCTGCACGGCTTGTTTATGTTGCCCAGTCCGGCCACGTCACCGTCCTTCAGTCCCTTCAAACCCAGCTCCACCGTGGTCACGGAGCTTGGCCCTACGACCCTTTGCGTTAGCGTATTGCGCGCCCAGAGCAGCTCTTTGGCCGGCATAGTGTGCAGTCTGAGCACCCCTTTCCGTTCGGTCAGGCTCCATTTCCCCTCCTCCGGGTTGTGGTTCCACTGCCATATACGGTTCATCTTGCCCCCGTCGAAGCTGTCCGAACGCACGTATGGTGCGTGCGGAGCGGCCGCCTTTTGTGTCGTGTTTGGCTTGAACCACGTGCGCGGGGCGCGCCCAAGGTTGCCCTCAAGCCCCACCATAGGCCATCCGTCCTGCCATGTCATGGGCATCAGACACACCGTCCGCCCTATGCTGTGGAAGTCTTGCATGAGCAAAGCCCACCACTTTCCGTCGGGTGTCTGCACCATTCCGCCCTGGTGGGCGTTGGCGCAGCCGGTGGCATCCGCGTCAGGGGCGGTCACAGCCACGGCAGTGTTCTCGTCCGGGATGCGCTGTTTCGTGTTCGCAGTCCAGTATCCGTTGTGATAACCGTAGGTCTCGTCAGCCTCAATCACCCTCGTTTCGTATGGTCCCCAGATGCTTTCCGAGCGCGAACAGAGCGTTCTGCCGTTGGGTTTGTAGTCGGTTGAGATAAGATAATACATCCCGTCAATCTTGTAGATGTGGTGTCCCTCGCCCACACCGTTGCCCTCCGGGATGATAGTTCGTGTGGTTTCGTCGATGGGAGCACTCATGTCGGGCTTCAGCTCCGTACACTTCACGTTGCCGTAACCGTGGATTGCATACACCTTACCGTCGTCGTCGAAGAGCACCGACAGGTCATATATCCGCCCTTTCATGTTGATATGCTGCCACGGCCCTTCGGGTTTCTCGGCGATAAAGCACTGCAGACCCTTGCCGTTGACGTTGGTGAACACGTAGAACTTGCCGTTGTTGTAGCGTATGCACGGCGCCCACACTCCCTGGCCGTATATTTCCTGCTTGTTTTTCAGCGAGAAACGGTCGTCGCCGAAGTCAAACCGGGGCATACAGTAGCTGATATTCTCCCAGTTAACGAGGTCTTTCGAGTGCAGAATAACCACTCCTGGCACCGTGTGCATCGTGGTTCCGGCCAGATAGTAGTCGTCCCCCACGCGCAGAATGTCGGGGTCGGAAAACTCGTCGTAGAACAGAGGGTTGGTAAACGTGCCGTTGCCGTTGTCGGCAGTCCACGATGTCTTCCCGTCGGGCAGCGTCTGCGCCACGGCATCGGTAGGGTAATGTGCGGCAAAGGCAATGGCCAGTGCCATGCAAAGCTGATAATTCCTTTTCATAATAAGCAGTTGTCTCGTCTTTTCAGGTGGGTTTTATAAATTAGCTTTGCTGGATTTTGAGATTATTTTCGAGTGCATATCGTCAGCGAGCAAGGGAGTAATGCGAGCATTACGACCGAGCGAGGTGGCGATATGAACCGAAAAGAGTCCAAAAGACGGCAAAACGTAACTCATATTATTTTTGTTCTTTCTTACGGTGGTAATTTATAGAACCCACCTTCAGTTGGTTCCCGTTATCGGTTGCGGCGTTTGGCCTTGGCGAAGATAACCATTTTCCGCGAGAATTTCTACATTTTTGGCAAAGAAAAATCCCATGTTGTAAATGCCTCTGTTCCATTTGCTTCCGTAAACCGCCCGTTTACGATGCGTAAATGCCGTGTTTACGATGCGTAAATGCCCCGCTTACGATCCATAAGTGTGGCACTTTTGCAAGTAGATGGTCGTCTGAGACTTGCAAAGCGCGGATTTGAGACTTGAAAAGTGCGGATTTGAGACTTGGTTCGGGAGGCGTTCCCAGCAATAAAAGGCACAACAAAACCCGGCACGGACTTGGCTTTTCAGCGGCTTTGTCTTACCTTTGTAAAGTCAGGGGCTGCGTCTGGTGGTCAGGAGTGTGCGCCCGACGGCATGAAACCAAGGATTTGACAGACGATGAAGATAGGATTTGACGGCAAGCGTGCGGCGCAAAACCGCACGGGACTGGGCAACTACAGCCGCTTTGTGGCAAGGATTTTGGCGGAGCAGATGCCCGGAAACGAGTACCGTCTGTACGTTCCCGACGAGCGGCGCACACCGTTTCTCGGAGAGATACCGGCTGTGGCGGCTTTGCCGGTGGCCGCTCCGCATGGTTTGTGGCGGCACTTCAGGGCAGGATGGCGGTCGTGGGGCATAGCCAAAGACCTGCGCCGCGACGGCATAGAGCTGTTTCACGGGTTGAGCAACGAGCTGCCTTTGGACATAAAGTCGGCGGGTTGCCGCTCGGTAGTTACCATCCACGACCTCATTTTCCTGCGCCATCCCGAATACTACCAACCCATTGACAGGTGGATATATAACTGGAAATTCCGCAGAGCCTGTCTCGATGCTGACCGTATAGTGGCCGTCAGCGAGTTCACAAAGCGCGACATCATACATTATTATAATATAGATGAGGCCAAGATAGACGTGGTTTATCAGGGCTGCGACAGGGCTTTTGCCGAGCCGATAGGGCGCGGGAGGATAGAAGAGGTGCGCCGGAAGTACGGTCTGCCGGAGACTTTCGTGCTCTATGTGGGCAGTATCGAGGAGCGGAAGAACGTGGGGCTGCTCATAGATGCGCTGAAGGGCGAGGCGGAGAGGGGCTTCCCGTTCCATTTGGTGATGGTCGGCAAGTCCACGCCCTACTGTGAGAGGCAGAAAGCGGCTGTTGCGCAGTCGGGACTGGGGGCTTGGTGCCACTTCTTCCACGGCGTTCCGTTTGCCGACCTGCCGTCTTTCTACCGCATGGCCGCCGTGTTCGCCTATCCGTCGCGCATAGAGGGCTTCGGCATACCGCTGCTTGAGGCCATAACAAGCGGCGTTCCGGCCATAGGATGTACCGGGTCGTGTCTCGAAGAGGCCGGCGGTGAGGGCAGTATCTATGTGAGTCCCGACGACGCACAGGGGCTTGGCGAAGCTATTGTGCGCCTACTTTCAGACGGAAATATGCGCAACTGTATGGTGGAAAAGGGCAGGGCGTATGCGCAAAACTTCACCGACAGCACGCTGAGCCGCCGCCTGATGGATGTATATGAAAAGGTGATGGAGCAGTAACGCCGGCTTCGGATGCGGCCTCAGGGCGGTACAGGCTGCGTTAACGCCCGCTTTGCAAACGCAGGATGCCGGGTCACGTGTTGTAAACGGCATGTTTACATATCGTAAATGGCCGGTTTACGTATTGCAAATAGTCGGGTTTTGATGCACAGACGTTGGTTTTGAACCATGAAATAGGGTCACTTCCCAACCGGGAAGTGACCCTATTTCATGGTTATATGGTGTGCGGACTGTCCTGTCCGTACCCTTATTCAGCCGTCTTTACTGCGGTTTCCTTGCGTGCATGCTTGCTTAACGTGAAGTAAGCCACAGGTGCGGCGATGAAAATAGACGAGAGAGTACCGAATACCACACCGAGCAGCATTGCGAACGAGAAGCTGCGGATGCTGTCACCACCGAAGAGGAAGATGCAGAGCAGCACGAGGAATGTCGTAGATGACGTGTTTATCGTGCGTGCAAGCGTCTCATTGAGCGACTCGTTGAACAGTTCCCAGCGGCTGCGGGTGGGGTAGAGGTGGATATTCTCACGGATACGGTCGAAAACAATCACCTTGTCGTTGATTGAATAGCCGATTACCGTAAGGATGGCGCCTATGAACGTCTGGTCAATCTCAAGCGACATGGGAACAATGCCCCACAGCAGCGAGTAGAAACCGATGACTATGAGCGTGTCGAACGCCAGAGCAACGATGGAACCCACCGAGAATGCTACGTTGCGGAAGCGCAAAAGGATGTAGAGGAAGATGGCTATCAGGGCGAAAATCACGCTGATGATGGCGCCATACGTTATATCCTTGGCCACTGCGGGACCCACTTTCGTGCTGCTGATGATTGATCCGCCCTCGCGAATGTCGGGGTTCTTGAATGTATCAACGTCCTTCTGCGTAACCAAACCGGCCTTGGAAAGGCTCTTGAACAGTATGGTTTCGCACTCGTCGTCAATGCCCGGAGCGTTGGATTCTATCTTGTAGTTGGTCGAAATACGGATGGTCTTGCCGTCTGTACCGAGGGCCAACGCACTGACATTGCTCTCTCCGAATGCGCCATCGAGTGCAGTACGCACCTGCTCAGGCTCGACACTCTTCTCCAACTTGACCACATAGTTGCGGCCACCCGTGAAGTCGATGCTGCGGCTGAGGCCTCTCAGACAGAAGCAAGCGATGAACACGATGGCGGCAACGCCCCAGATGGTAAACGTCTTCTTGTACTTCGCCATGAAGTTGATGTTGACATTCTGGAGGAAGTTGCGCGAGATTTTTGTGGTGAACGGCAGGTTGAGCCACTTGTCACGGCTCATCTTGTAGTCATATACAAGGCGGGTCAGATAGACAGCGGTGAAGAACGAGCACGCAATACCTATAATCTGTGTGGTAGCGAAGCCTCTGATAGGGCCAGTACCGAACACATAAAGGATGATACCCGTAAGTATTGATGTGATATTGGAGTCGAATATGGCCGAGAAAGCGTTGGAATAGCCCAGCTTCATGGCCTCGCGAGCGTGGAGACCCTTGCGGAGTTCCTCCTTGGTGCGCTCGTATATGAGCACGTTGGCATCGACTGCCATACCCAAAGCGAGCACTATACCGGCAATACCCGGCATGGTCAGAGCCGCTTGGAACGAGGTCAGGATGCCCAAAGTGAAGAACAGGTTGAACAGAAGGGCGCAGTTGGCGAGCATACCGGGGATGAAACCGTAGAGCACCACCATATATATCATCAGTAGAACAAACGCTATGATGAACGAAGTCACGCCCTGCTGGATTGACTGTGCACCGAGTGTAGGTCCTACAACGTCTTCCTGCACAATACGGGTGGGTGCCGGCATCTTACCGGAGTTGAGAGTGTTGGCCAAGTCCTTGGTGTCTTCAATCGAGAAGTTGCCCGAAATCTGCGAGTTACCGCCAGCTATCTCGCTGTTGACGCGCGGTGCGCTATATACAGAGTTGTCAAGTACGATGGCAACTGCACGGCCTATGTTCTGTTTTGTGAGCTGTGCCCAGCGGCGAGCGCCGTCTGAGTTCATCTGCATCGATACACATGGATGTCCGTTCTGGTCAAATTCGTCCTTCGCCGTGGTGATTACGTTGCCCTCAAGCGGTGCGCGGCCTGACGGCTCTGTCACCTTTATTGCGTGCAACTCATACACATTGCCCTTGGTATCGAAGTCTGCGGCCTTGGCACTCCACAGCAATTTGAGGTCGGAAGGCAGCACTTGGTGTGCCAGTTCGGAGTAGATAATCTTGTCAACCTCTGCTGTGTCGCGCGAAAGGGCGTAACCAACTACACTTAGAGACTGACCCTGTGCCGGCTGGAGCACGGAAAACAGCGGGTTGGACTGCTTTATTTGCTCGGCTTGCTTGTCCTTCAGACCCTTGTTGTCGGCAGTTGCGCTGCCTTTCTTGGCCTTTGCGCTCATGGCAGCGGCCAGATTGCCTTTCACAGCGGTCTCTTCAGCCTTGGCGCTGGCCGTGTCAGCCTTTGCTTCCTCTGTCTCTGTGCTGACAGCCGTGGTGTCTGTCTCGCCACTGGCCATTGCTGCATAGCGTTGGTTGAGCTGTGACAGCAGGGGAACAATCTCCTGGCTGTTGTAAGTCTCCCAAAATTCAAGGTTGGCACTACCCTGCAGCAACTTGCGGACGCGCTCCGGCTCACGTATTCCAGGCATTTCCACCATGATACGACCCGACTGGCCTTCAAGTTTCTGTATGTTCGGCTGCACAACTCCGAACTTGTCGATACGGTTACGCACCACAAGGAACGAGTTATCGACCGCTGACTGCACTTCAGCGCGCAGTGCGGCTTCCACCTGAGCGTCACTGCTCTGTGTGCTGACCTTGCCTTTCATCTGCTGAGTGGCGAAGATTTCGGCCAAACGGTGGCCGGGAGCATTCTGTTTGTAGTGCTTTATGAACAGGGAGATGAAGTCGCTCTGGCTTGTCTCCTCGTCTTTCTTTGCCTCTTCCATTGACTTTACGAAAGCATGGTCGGTCTTGTGGTCAGCCAATACGGCCACCACGTCAGGCACTGACACTTCGAGTATCACGTTCATGCCGCCTTTCAGGTCAAGACCCAAGCCGATTTGCATCTCGCGGCACTGCTTCAGCGAGTACGCACCGAGATATACCTTCTCGTTCATGATGGAGTCGAGGTATTCTTTCCCCTCCTCTTCTGTTGCCATGGCGGCGGCCTTGTTTTCATAATGGCGCGTCACGAACGAGAAAGAGAGGTAGAATATGCACACAAGCGTAAGCATGAGTGCGATAAACTTTACAATTCCTTTGTTTTGCATTGCTGTTATTATGTTATTGTTTATTATTCCTTTGGTTAAGGCGGCTATTTTTAGCTTGCAAATATAGCGATTTTTTTACAGCAGGGGAAATTTGGCGGTCATTTTCCTCCTTATTTTAAGGTTTATCCTGCTTTTTGAGCCAGCAAAAGATAGGATAATGGTCGGAAGATTCTATATTGTTGTCAACCTTACAGCCGTAGGCTTTGAAGTGCGGGGAGCACATTATGTTGTCGATTCTCACATAGAAACCTCTCTGATTATAGGACAATCCGAGTCCGTTGCCGCTACTTGTGTAGCAGTCAGTCAGGCCTTTTGCCACGGTGCGCCGTGTGTATGATATCGGGCAGTCGTTGAAGTCTCCGCAGACGATGGTCGGGTATTGGCCGTGCTCCTCTATGTATTTGTGTACGGAGTCGGCCTGTGGCGCCCGGCGTTTGGCCGCTGCGGCCAGTTTGTGCAGCAGTTTTCTTGACTCCTTGCGCACGGTGTCCTGTCCCATCTCCCCCTTCAGCATCTCCTCGTAGCGCAGTTTCTCGTCAAGGGTGAGGCAGTTGCTCTCGAAATGGTTGTTCACCACGAGTATCGTGTCGTTGCCTTTCTTCAGGAAATACGCCGCGCTGCCGTTGCCTTCTGAGGCATATCCGATGCTTTCCGTGCGCACTATCGGGTAGCGTGTGAACAGTGCGAGGGCGTTGTCCTGCCGCTTTCCGATGCGTGTGACGCATGAATGCGGGTATGTCTGCTTGAGTATTGAGTCGGCTTTGTCGTATCCGGCCACCGCTTCCTGCAGGCATACGATGTCGGCGTTGCTCTCTTTTATGTAGCCGATGATGGCGTTGAAGTCGTAAACGTCGCCTTGTGCGTTGAATCCCTGTACGTTATAGCTCAGCACTTTCATGGCTTCGGGCGGCGTTTCCCCGGCGTTGTTTATAGGAATGTACGTGCGCATGGGCGCGTAAGCCACGAGGAAAGCCACTACAGGTATTGCGGTCATGCGCCATTTGAACACGATCCAAAACACGAGAAAGGCCAGATTGAGGCACAAGAACACGGGAAAAGCCAGTCCTGCACAGGCCAGAAGCGGATGCTCAACGGGGCTGATGCGGTCGGAAAAGCCCGACATCCACAGCAGAATGGCCGTAACGGTGTTGGCTCCGGCTATGACATTGACGGTCAAAGTCTTCAACTGTCTAATCATCACTGTTGTTTTCGAAGAGCTTTCTCTTCTCTTCTTTGGTCAGACTGTCGTATCCGCTCTTGCGTATCTTGTCGAGTATGCGGTCTGTCTCTTCCTGTTTTGCCTTCTTGCGTGCGTTGTATTCCCAATCAGACTCCCGTGTTCCGGGGTCGGAGTGTTTCTCCCAGCTCTTGCGGCTGCTGCGGTGACGGTCGAAATTCCGCTTGAGACTGTCGAAGAACTGCCGCCCCCCGTTACTGTTATAGCCCGTTCCGGGATGCCTGTTCCAGTATCTTATCATAAAGAAACCGAACAACATTCCGCCCAGATGCGCCATGTGGGCCACTCCGTCGCCAGGTGCACCAAGTGCAGAGAACAGCTCTATTGCCACATAGAACATCACAAACCACTTGGCTTTGATGGGTACGGGCAACGGAAAAATAAAAATCCGCTCTTCCGGGAAGGTCATTCCGAAGGCGAGCAGTATGGCATAGATAGCACCAGACGCACCCACCGTGGTCCACAGGTTCAGCTCCGCCGCACACATCTTGGCCGTTTGCAGCACGTCAGCCCCGCCTAATAAGGTGTAGAACCGTATGAACTGGGCAAGCTCCTGCATGAGTCCCGCGCCTATACCGCACGCCAGATAGTAGAACAGGAACTTCCTCGGTCCCCAAACGCGCTCCAAAACGCAGCCGAACATCCACAGGGCGAACATATTGAAGAAGATATGTGTGAAACCACCGTGCAGGAACATGTACGTCACGAGCTGTGTCACGTTGAAATCGGGCGCGAGAAAGAAGTGGAGGCCGCCTATAGAGTTCAGGTCAAGGCCGTATCTCTGCAACAACCATGTTGCCGCGAAGACCAGGAAGTTGATTATCAACAGATTTTTTGTTATCGCAGGAATGTTACGCATCGCTTTCTATTATATAAAGGGTTGTTCTGTAAATTACCACCGCAAAGCCATTAATGTCCGGGCGGCTTGCGTTTTGTCATCTTGCGGCCTTTTTCCGGCTCAATCCGTCTGTTCGTTCAGTCGTATAGCCCGCTATACTCTTTCACTCGCAGCCACATTGACCCCGGAAACAGCCTCGCAATCTGCCAAAGCTAATTTAAGAACCACCCTAAAATGGCACTGTCAATGGCGCAAAATTACTAAAAAAAGTCCGTCAGACAAGCGGTAAACCACGCACAAGGGGCATAAAAAGCACAGAAACAGGCACTTTTCTTGTTTTTTTGTTTGTATTCTTAATTGTTTACCCTATATTTGCAACAGAAATAATGCGCAGCGGCAATGGCAATGCGGCTCTTTACGCTCCGTAAAGGGTCGGGTTATTACCAGAAAACAGGCTCTTTGGAGTTCATAAACGCACCGTTTGCGCAGCGTAAACGCCGCCTTTCCGCAGAAGAAGCAAAACCTTTCCGCAGAAGAAGCAAAGCATAACTATTTTATAATATAACATTAAACTCATCTAATTATGAACAAGACAGAATTAATCGAAAAGATTGCAGGTGCTTCAGGCCTTGCCAAGACAGACGCAAAGAAGGCTCTCGACGCCACAGTTGCTGCCATAAAGGAAGCTCTCGTAGCCGGTGACAAGATCGCGCTGGTAGGTTTCGGCACATTCAGCGTTAACGAGCGTCCCGCCCGCACAGGCATCAACCCTGCAACAAAGCAGAAGATAACAATCGCAGCCAAGAAGGTTGCCAAGTTCAAGGCAGGTGCCGAGCTGGCAGATGCGCTGAACTAATCAGGCAAAGGGGTGCGCTTTCTGCGCAACACCCGTCACCAGACAAAACGGAGGCCGTTCCTTTATGGAGCGGCCTTCGTCCGTTTGTTGCGCCAAGCCCTTGCGCTTTTGCACGGTCGGGTGAAAGTCCTTTGTTGACAACCAGTGCGGCAGGGACAGTCAAAAATATTGAATAGTCCTTTCAAGCGTCAGGGGAACTGGTTCTCACTCCTTGTCTAAATCGTCAAAAGGCAACGCTTCATGAAATTTGTCGAAGTCTGAACGGAACAATTTGTCCTGTATTATACGGTATTTCTCGAACTCTGACTCTGCAAACTCCTTGGCGTATTCGGCAGAAACGCTTCCTGCATCGGGAAGAATGGCATCGCCGCCAGCTTTAAGGATAACATCTATCCGTTTTGCCCAGTCTTCCATTGTCATGGGAATGTGTCGATCTGCCATACGTTCCGCCAAGTCAAGAACAGAGTTGACCAACTTTCCCATACTTTCAAGCTCCACTTGCTTCAGGTAGTTCTTTGCAATACACACATCAGGCTTCACTATTTTACCGTTTGGGGCGTTTTCCCAAGTGGTCAATCCCATGTGCTCCCTTTCGGCATTGGCCCGTTCTATGATGATTTCCGCCGCTGTATGTCCATGGACGGCATAGTGTATTTTGTTCTGTACCCTCTTGTAGAACAGCCGGGTGGTCGGTGCGTCCTTGTTATAGTCGATAGCAGTGGCATAGATGTCCGTGAGCTTCTGGTAAAACCTCCGTTCGCTCAGCCGTATCTCGCGTATTTCCGCCAGCAGGTGCTCGAAGTAGTCTTCGCCGATGAACGTTCCGTTCTCCATACGTTTCTTGTCTATGATATAACCGCGCAGGGAGAATTGGCTTATAACGTAGGTACACCATTGACGAAACTGTGTTGCACGGATGGAATTGACCCGATAGCCTACTGAAATGATTGCATCGAGATTGTAGAACTTCGTGAGATAGCTCTTCCCGTCGGCGGCAGTAGCCGAGTTTTTCTCGGTAACTGTGTTTTCATCAAGCTCT
Source organism: bacterium (assembly GCA_963636905.1). GTDB lineage: Bacteria > Bacteroidota > Bacteroidia > Bacteroidales > Bacteroidaceae > Prevotella. The sequence continues at coordinate 1,750 of CAVHML010000004.1, read as the reverse complement.
CCCGTCTTGAAAATGTTCTTCAGATGCAATCCTATATTGTCGGTTGAACAGTCAAAAAGCGAAGCCATTGCTTTCTGCGTAGCCCATACTGTCTCGTCTTTATACAGCACTTGTATGCCCTGTTCCTTGCCTTCCGCCACAAAAGTAAGGAACTCGGCAGTGCTGTTGCGTATCTCAAATTTCTTGGTCATATTGATTGTTTGTTGTCTGTTTCAGACTTTCACTGCCCCTCCACCATTTTTGCATTGTATTGGCGCGGACATGACGGCCGGCAAAGCGGATGTTTCATAAATACAAGTTTGGCTTTCAGAACCACCGCTTGAGCAGTGAGCGCGCCACGATGACCGTTACGGCTGTGAAAATCATCAGGGCACCGAGCACAACCCGCACGGTGAGGGTCTCGCCGAACACGGTTACACCTATTATTATGGCGGTCACGGGTTCCAGTGCGCCTACTATCGCGCTGTAGGTGGGGCCTATAATCTTGATGGACACGTTGATGAACAGTATCGGGACAACGGTAGGCACCACGGCAATGCCTATTATGTTTGCCCAAACCGACGGCGATGTGCCCGGAAGGTGCAGGTTGAAGCCACATCCGGCCATGACAAAGAACATGAAAGCGCCCACCACGAGCACCCAAAACGTCATGCGTGCCGACGGCACTGTGCTCAGTGAGGAGTGGTCAACGCCCACTATATAGAGTGCATAGCACAGCGACGAGACGAGCACACATACCATTCCCGTGGCGTTGAGCGTCGTGTTGCCGTCGCCCTTGTACAGCATGGCTATGCCGGCAAGGGCGAGTGCTATGCAACAGTAGGTGAGTATTGAGGCGCGTTCGTGGAAGAAAAGCGCCATAATGACCGCAACGAGTATCGGATAGACGAACAGTATGGAGCAGGCAATGCCCGCATCCATATAGAGAAAGCTCTCGTAGAGCATGTGTGAAGACATGCCGAACACCACGCCGGCGGCTATCATGGGTACTGCAACCCGGCGGCTGACGATGAGACTCTTGCCTCTTGCCACGATAAACAGGCCGAGCAGCAGGGCGGCAACGGCAAAGCGGTAGAAGAGAATGGACTGTACGTCAAGCCCTGCGGCCAGCAGCTTGAGCGAAAACAGCGGGTTTGTGCCGTAGGTGGCGGCGGCTATGATGCCGCAGGCCCAGCCTTTTGTAGTGTTTCCCATACGGTTATTCCCCCATTACTGTTGCCACTATGCGGCGTTTGCCGCCGTTGTTCCTGTACTCGCACAGGCAGATGCCCTGCCATGTGCCGAGGTTGAGCCTCCCGTCCGTTATGGGTATGGTCAGGCTTGCCCCCGTCAGCACCGCCTTGGCGTGGCTCGGCATGTCGTCACTGCCCTCCATGGTGTGGCGGAAGTACGGCTGACGCTCCGGCACCAGGCGGTTGAAGATGCCCTCCATGTCGGTTCTCACGTCGGGATCGGCGTTTTCGCATAGGCAGAGGCCGCAGCTTGTGTGCTTTATAAAGAGGTTCAGGAGTCCGCATTGCGGCAGTTCGGGCAGTTGCGACAGCACCTCCCGTGTGACTAAGTGAAAGCCCCGCGGGGCCGCACCCAGGCTTATTTCCACTTGATGTATCATGTTTGTTTTCTGTTTTCAGCCTGCAAAGATACAAAAAGTGCGCAAAACGTATCATCGGGTAGGGCAAAAACAAGGTTCTTCCGCTAAATCCGCAGACGGTGTCTTTGCCGTCTTGGCCTCGGAGCAGCCGTGTTTCAG
>CAVHML010000003.1:21117-28478 GCA_963636905.1 bacterium | reverse complement strand
ACGCCCCTATATACAGCCACGGTATCTCTGAATATGAATGGCACGGATGTATAACAGCCGCAGGAGAGGCATGCTTGCCGGTGCGAAGTGTCTTAATTCGCAAAGGTCTGTTTATTGAGCTGCTTTCTCCGCCTCCATATCTTTCTTGGACTTCGATTTGGTCACGAGCCACACGCCGGTAAACACCAGTATAGCGGCGAGTCCCTGGCTCCAGCCCAGCACCCCCATGCCCGTAAGCACGCTCACGGTGACTGCAACCACGGGCTGCATATAGTTGTAGATGCTCACTACGGTGGGGCGGAGCGTGTGCTGGCCTACCATCATCAGCAGATAGGCGATGTAAGTGGCCACCACAACCACAAAGGCCGTCTCCATCCACGTCGAAACGGGCACTGCCCGCCAGTCGGTAGCGGCCAGATGGCCGGAGGTAAAGGGCAGGACTATCACCGCAGCCCACAGGAACATCCACTTGCTGACGGTAATCGGGCTGTATTTCTTGGTCATACGGTTGAACAAAGAGAGGTAGAGGGCAAACGAAAGCTGGGCACCGCAGCACAGCAAGTCGCCGCGCAGGTCGCCGACTTTGGCGTTGTCAGCCGTCGCACTCGACACTATAAGCATCACAGCCCCGCAACATCCGACGAGCACACCGCCGGCTTTCTTGCCCGTAATGGGTTCTTTCAGTATGAGAGCGGCCAAGACCATGGCGAAGATAGGCATGGACGTGGTGACGATGCTTGCGTTGACGGGCGAGGTGATGCCCAGTCCGATGATGAAAGCGCACTGGTTGCACACCAGACCGAACAGGCCGGCACCGATGAAGAGCAGCCTATCGCGCACAGGCACGTGCTCCTTGGGCGTGAAAAGCGATGTTATCCAAAACAAAACGGCTCCGCCAATCACGCGGAGCGACACCATGTCGATACTGTCGATGCCGTTGGCCATTGCATCCTTGCCGATGGGCGACATCAAACCCCAGCAGACGCAAGCCAAAAACATGCTCACGTGGGCGGCAAGCGGACGGTTGTTGTTCATATTATCCTTATAAAACGTTCTTTCCGGCCACAAAAGTACACCGGTTTTGGCACATGGCAAAGGGGAAGCACCCACTTTTCGCCATTACCCGAAAGAATTTTCACCATTGCCCGAAAGGATTTTTCATCCTTACCCGAAAGAAGAGAGGCACATCCGCACCGTTTCCATGACGGCGGATATGCCTCCCCTGTGTATTTCCCGGCCTTTCAGTCCGGCCAATATTCCTTTCAGTCCGGCCAACGTGCCTTTTCTGCCCCTTCTACTTGGCGTCTGCGGCGGCTGAACCGTCGTAGCCCCATTTGTAGTAGGACGCTCCGTGCACGAAACCGGCACCGAAAGCGGTGAAAATCATGTTGTCCCCTTTCTTGAGGAGCTTCTCGTTGTCCCACAGAGCGAGCGGTATCGTGGCGGCACTGGTGTTTCCGTAGTGCTCAATGTTCACGAGTACGTGCTCCATGGGCAGGTCGAGACGCTTTGCCACGGCCTCTATTATGCGCATATTGGCCTGGTGGGGCACCACATAGGCGATGTTTTCCTTCGTCAGACCGTTGCGTTCGGCTATGAGGGCGCAGTCGTCGCTCATGTTGGTCACGGCATAGCGGAACACGGTGCGCCCCTCCTGATAGAGATAGTGCAGCCTGTGATCTACCGTGAAGTGCGACGGCGGACACACTGAGCCTCCTGCCTTCAGGTGAAGGAACGGGAGTCCCTTGCCGTCTGTGCGGAAATAGGAGTCCATCAAGCCGATATTCTCCTCCTCGGTGGCCTCAAGCAGGACGGCTGCGGCACCGTCCCCGAACAGCGGGCAGGTGCTTCTGTCCTTATAATCGACCACCGACGACATCTTGTCCGCACCGATGACGATTATTTTCTTGTAGCGTCCGCTCTGTATCATGGCGGCCGCATTGTCAAGAGTGTAGAGGAAGCCGCAGCAGGCAGCCCAGAAGTCGAACGCAAAGGCGTTCTTCAGTCCGAGTTTTCCGAGCACTACCGATGCCGTAGAGGGGAATTGGTAATCGGCCGTCGATGTGGTTACGATGAGCGCATCGATGGTATCGGGGTCAACGCCGGTCTTCTGGAGCAACTGTTTGGCCGCCTTGCGTGCCATATATGATGTTCCGAGTCCCTCCTCAGTGAGGATACGGCGCTCCTTAATACCCACGCGCGTCATAATCCACTCGTCGTTGGTGTCAACCATCCTCGACAGTTCCTGATTGTTAAGAACGTAGTCGGGGACGTAGCCGCCTATTCCGGTGATTACCGCATTGATTTTTTTCATTGCTATATGACTTACTCAGCAGCTGCAGTGTCTTCCTTTACGATAGCCACCTTACCTCTGTACTGTCCGCAAGTGGGGCATACAGTGTGGTAAATATAGTAAGCTCCGCAGTTGGGGCATACAGCCAGTGTGGGCATCTCTGCCTTGTCGTGGGTCCTTCTTTTGCGTGTACGAGTCTTAGACTGCCTTCTTTTAGGATGTGCCATTTTGTTTTAATCTTTAATGTTGTTTCTTAATTCTTCCAATCCACTCCATCGCGGATCCATAGGTTTGCTGTTTTCCCCCTCCGGGCTTCGGGCTTCGGAGTGCTCTTCGAGCAGTTTTGTCATTTCACGGTTGCATTTTCCAGGTGCGTGCACGTGCCTGACGGGTACTGACAATGCTATAAATTCATAGACAACCCACGTTGCGTCGAGCGTACCGTCGTCCTCTGCAATTGTTATCAGGTCGTCTTCTTCGGAGTGTTCCTCCCCTAACTTGGCCACAATGTGCCCTTCGCCCTCCACAGGCTGCCGCATATCGTCGAGACAGCGGTCGCATTGCACTGTGACAGTCCCACTGATGTGGAAGTCCAAGTTGTAATACCGGTTGGCTGTCCTGTGCACTTCCACGCGCACATCGACATCTCCGCCCTTTACTTCCTGTGCGTCCAAGGCGTTGAAGTAGTCATCGCCGACGCTGAAACAGAACGTTCCGTTGTCGCCGGCAAGCCCTTTGAGGTCGATGTTCAATGTCGTCAAGCCAGCCATTTAGCCCGGATTTTGCCGAAAAGAGAGTGCCGCAGCAGCGGCCTGAGCCGTCTGCGCGGACAGTATATACAGTCTTTCGGGCTGCAAAGTTAGCAATAAATTTCTATATGTGGCATATTTATAACAAATTTTTATGCCGCTTTCCGGCGGCAGACGGTCGGGTTGGGGACGACAGACGGCCATTTCGGGAACGGCAGACCGGCGGGATGCGGGCAGGAAGCGGCTCTTTCCGCCATTCCGCCCCGCCGCCTACGGTTCGCCGAGAGCCTTGACTATGGCCTCAACCTGTGCAGGTGTGTATGTCCGGCCCTGCCATCCGCCGGAGAGTTCGGCCAGTTGCTGCTCCAGACCGGGGCAGTGTCTGATCCACATCCCCAGCCTCCGCCATGCGCCGGCGGGCGTGAGGTCGGGGTTATATGCCAGTGCCAGCTCTGTCCGCCCGTATGAACGTATGCGGAAACCGGTGTCTTCACTCTTCGTCATGTTTCGTTTTTCTCCTTATATAATAATGTATATATCTTGCCAAGGCTGCCGTTTTGTCTGCCGGAGGGTTGGAACGGACGCTTTTTTTGCCTATCTTTGCAGTGTAAAGCGTGCGCCCGGCCGGGGCGGAAGCCCCGTTTGCCAGTGCTCGCTGCGGCGGACTCCGTTCGCAAACGGCCGGGTTATGCCTTGCAAACGCACCGTTTGGCTACCCTAAACCGCCGGGTTACGACCCGTAAACGGTGCGGTTACGGATGCAAAGATAATGGTTTATTCTTAATAAAGCAAGTTTTATTCTTACTTTTGGCAACGTTTTCAATAAATAAAGACAATATGGACACAAGCAACAGGCTACAGATGCTGATAGAGCACTACCATCTTACACCCTCATCCTTTGCGGTTCGCATCGGCGTAAAGACCAAACAGGCGGTGTATGACATACTGAAAGGGCGCACAAGAAGGGTGTCGGCATCCGTAGAGAGTAAGATTTTGTCTGCTTTCCCGGAGGTTAGCCGGGTGTGGCTGCTCACCGGGGAGGGCGCAATGCTGCAAGGGGCGGACGCAAACACACCCACCAGAAACTACGAAGGCCGTGGTGTGCCCTACTACAACGTTGACTTCCTCGGCGGATTCGACCTCATGCTCAACGACCAGACGGTGGTTCCCGAATACCACATCAGCTTCAAGCCCTACGACAAGGCCACTTGCTGGTGCAACATCACGGGACATTCGATGGAGCCGGAGATAAGTCACGGCGACATAATAGCCCTCCGACGCATAGAAGACTTCTCCTTTCTGCCTCTGGGCGAGGTATATGCCATCGTAACCACCAACGACATGCGCACCGTCAAGCGGCTCGGCCCGTCGGAAACGCCCGACTGCTTTACGCTCATCCCCACCAACAAGTCGCCCGAATACGGCATACAGACATTGCCCAAGGACAAGATACGCTGTGTGTTTGAAGTGCTCGGCTGCATGAAACGCTTCTGACGGAGGCTCGGGAATGACGTTATCGAAAGTGAGAATAGCCGTCCTGCTGCTTGCGCTCGTAACGCTGGGCACGGCAAACGGGCTTCTGGCACAGCAATACGTGGTGCGCAAGCTGCCAACACAGGCACAGTTGCCCGTGGCCAACGTCCACTGCATACTGCAAGACAGCGAGGGCTACATGTGGTACGGCACCGACGGCGGCGGCATCTGCCGCGACAACGGCTACCAGACAGACGTGTGGCGCGACGATGCCATACGTCCACGGTGCGTAAACAGCAACAGTGTGACCTGCATGGCCGAAGACAGGCAGCACAGGATTTGGTTCGGCACACGCCGGGGGCTGTACTGCATAGACAAAGCCGACTACTCGCTGTCGCAACCCGTCAAGCGCTACGCCGAAACTCCCGTTGATGCGCTCTACGCAGATGCCGACGGGAGGGTCTGGGTATCGTCCCGGTCGGAGACAGCGTGCTGCAACGGCAGCGGAAAGATACTGTCCGTATGCAAGAACTCCTGCCCTGTCAGCCGCTTTTACGCCGTCGGAGACAATCTGTGGGCGGCATATTGGGGCGGCGGCATGGCCGTTCTTTCCGCACAGGACTACCGTTCAGGCCGCTGCAAGTTTCGCCAGAAGCCCTGGAACTCCGCCGCTTTTCCCGTCTGCATGGCCAAGTCGCACGAACAGGGCGGCCTCTGGATAGGCACATGGGGGCAGGGCATCGGCTACTACGACATCGTTTCGGGACGCTTTACGCCCCAGCCGGCCACCTTAGGAGCGGCAAGCAAGCAGCAGATAATAGACATCTGCATAGACCGTAGTCAGGGGTTGCTGTGGGCCACAACCATGGACAACCTCTACGCATACACAATCAAAGACAAGACTCTGGCACCCATGCCTTTGGGAACACTGCTTCCGCAGGGCAGCAAGATACTCGACCACATGGCTGAAGACCGCAACGGCAATATCTATGTGGCCGGTTTCACTCCCCATACCTTTATCATTTCCACGGACAACAATCAGATCAAGTGCCACACGGTGCCCGCCATGACCGCGCTGACAGGCTTTCCATTGCTGGCCGACCGCGTGGTTGCCGACGGCAAAGGCTTCTGGATATGGCAGGGAAGGGTCGGTCTGACCCACTATATGCCCTCGACAGGAAAGGTAACGCCCGTGAAGACGCATCCGTTTGAGCGCAGCGTAGCGAAAAGAAAAGGCGGCGACGGCATCTGGGCGACCTCCGGCAACAGGCTGTTCCGCCTTTCAGCCACCGAAAACGGCATACACGAGACGGCAGTGGCCACGGTCGGGGAAAACATCTCCAGCCTTTCCGACCAGGGTGACGGCCACCTGTGGATAGGGACTGACCGCGCCATATACTGCTACTCCACCCTTGGCGGCCAGATGGAGCTTGTTTCCAAGACCGAAGACAAGGTGATAAGGACGGCAGTGGCTGACAACCGCACCGTATATGCCGTCATTGCCGGCAAGGGACTGTGGAAATACGACGGCAAAGGGCGGCAGCGGCGGATTGACAACGGCGGGGAGGAGTTCTCCGCGCTGGCCATTCTCAATGGAAACACGCTGATTGCCTCCACCATACAGGGCAACATCTACACCCTCAACGAAGGAGACAGCCGGCTGGAAAGAGACTCACGGATGAGTCTGGCCAACGGCGACATGATAAAAGACGTGAAGACAGACGGCATGGGGCACGTATGGACGTTGGCCGACCAATACGTCACGGAGTATAACCCGCAGAACCATGCGTTCAGAGTGTTCCGCAACACCGACCCGTTCATCAATGTAAGCTACTTCTACAGCCTTGAGCCGACCGCCAACGGCATGATGCTCAACGGCGCAGGGGCGTTCTGCGTGGTCAACTCGTCGGCTGCGCTCAACCACAGCAACGTTCAGGGGACTAAACCGGTGGTGTCGTCGGTGGTGACAGCCGACTCTACCATACTGATAGGCCAAGACAGAAAGTCTCTCCGCCTGTCTGCCGGACAGCAAGCGGTGGCCATACGTCTCTCAACTCTCGACGTGCTTCACGCCAACGAGATTTCCTTCGCCTACAGACTGGGCGGTAAAGACTCCAAATGGGCGTATCTGCCGCAAGGCACCAACACCATAACGATAGCCGACCTGCCAAAGGGACTGTCACGGCTGGAGGTTAAGGCCACCGACAACAACGGTTGTTGGGGCGAGGAGCGGCTGTGTCTTGAGATTTTCCGTGCACCATTCTGGTACGAGACTTGGTGGTTCTGGCTTCTGTGCACCGTATTGGCCGTTGGCATTGGCGTGGGTCTGTGGCGTCTGAACCGCAGCATCCACTGGTTGGAGACCCTTCAGCGCAAGCGGAAAGAACTCTCTCTGAGCGAAATCTCCCTGCGACCCGAAGACACAAACAAGGCCAAGCTGGACGAACAGTTTCTCCGGCAGGCCATAAACTCCGTGGAAAAGCATCTTGACGACACCGATTTCAGTGTGGAAGTGTTTGCCGGGGAACTCTGCATGAGCCGCATGAACCTATACAGGCGCATACAAGGGCAGACCGGGCTGACCCCTTCCGAGTTCATACGCGACATCCGGCTTAAGAAAGCGGCGCAACTCATAGTCAACGGGCCGAAGATGCCTGTCACGGAAATAGCCAGCAGGGTGGGCTTTTCTTCATCGGGCTACTTCTCCAAATGCTTCAGAAACAAGTTTGGAGTGCTCCCTTCGGAATATACAAGCCCCACCCCGTCATAAGCAAGTTTTCTTCACGTAACGATACATTGTTATATATGTAACATTCCGCCTCTCACAACAAGTCACACCGCCGTTG
>CAVHML010000003.1:0-20960 GCA_963636905.1 bacterium | reverse complement strand
TCTTTGCATAATACCAAACCTAACTATAAAACAATGCATTACTATTCATTACTTTTGATGGCCTCGCTGATGACCGTATCGGCATCGGCGGCCGAGCGTCAGGCGCTGATGTTCCGCTCTACAAGCGGCAACTTCTGGAAGATGGCAACCGTGGACGTTGCCGACAATGTGGTGGGCACGCCACAGATAGTCATCAGAACTGACAAGCCCAATCAGACCTTCAAGGGCTGGGGTACGTGCTTCAACGAACTTGACTACGACGCTTACAACCTTATGAGCGACACTGACAAGCAGCAGTTCGTCAAGCGGGCGTTCAATCCCTACGGAGACTTGCGCATAACCGTAGGGCGCATACCCATCGGGGCAAGCGACTATGGGCGCGACTGGTACAGCTGCAACGAGACAGACGGCGACTTTGAGATGAAGAACTTCACCATCAGCCGCGACAAGGAGGCGGTCATCCCCTCCATCAAGCTCGCTCAGGCAGAGTGTCCCGGCATGACGTTTTGGGCGTCCCCGTGGAGTCCGCCCCAATGGATGAAGACCAACAAGCACTATGCGCAGCGGAAGACCGACACAAACGGCTGCCCTTTCGGTGTTCCGCCCTACTTTAACGACCAGTTTATCGACAGCGCACGATACTACGATGCCTATTGCCTCTACTTCAGCAAGTTTATTGACGCATACAAGGCCGAGGGCATAGACATTTCTTCGCTGGCCTACCAGAACGAAGCCTACTCTAATACGCCCTATCCGGGGTGCTCCTGGACGGCGAAGACCACGGGAAAATTCCTCGCCAACTATCTTGGCCCGTACTTCGCGGAGCACCATCCCGACGTGAAACTCATCGTGGGGACAATGAACACCGGCAGCCTTGACGTGTTTGAACAGATACTCAACACCCCAAATATCGGCAAGTACTGCTCGCAGATAGGCTTTCAGTGGGAGGGAGCCAATGCCATCAACGAGGTTATGACGCGCCATCCCGAGTATGAAGCGGTGATGACGGAGAGCGAATGTGGCAGCGGCACGTTCGACTGGAATGCGGCTACGCACACGTTCTACCTCATCAACCGATATTTGGCCAACCGTGTGACCACCTATACCTACTGGAACGTGATACTCAAAGACAAGGGCATCAGCACCTGGGGGTGGCAGCAGAACTCGCTCGTGCAGGTCAATTCGGCTAACGGAAAGCCCTATTACACGCCCGAATACTACGCCTTCAAGCACTATAGCCACCTGATTCCGCCCGGTTCAAAGATACTCACGGTGGACGAACCCAACCTGATTCTGTCCGCAGAGACCCCTGACGGAGCCGTCATAGTGGTCTGCGGCAACACGTCGGGCATGGAGAAAACGGTGACAATGGACGTGGACGGCACGTATCTCACAGCCGTTCTCCCCGCAAATTCGTTCACCAGTTATGTTGTGGCCGAAGCCCCTGCCATGCAGAAGATGCTGCTTGAGGAGGCCAAAGGACTGACTTCCATCGAGGCAAGCAGTCTGGCCGACACGCAGAAAGCGGCTCTTGACGCAGCCATAGGCAAGGCCGAAAGCGGCGAAGAACAGGGCGTCGATGAGCTGCAAAAGGCTGTCATGGGCGTGATTGGCCTTGAACAGGAGGAAGAGAAGGCGCACAACACCATAGAGAACGCAAACTTCGCCAACGGCGGCAGCGGCTGGAGCACGGCAAACGTGAGCAGCGGAGGCGACTTCCGCACAGCCACCATTGCCGGAAAGACCTGCTGGAACAGCTGGTCAAACAACTTCACGTCGATGGACGTATATCAGGAGCTTGACGGACTGGTGCCCGGAACGGCCTATACCCTCTCTTGCGTGTCGATGTGCGGCCCGGGCGAGATAAGCGACCAGCACGCCTACCTGATGACAAAGGGCGATACAGCCGTGTCACCGGCCAAGAAGGTGGCGATATGGAACACGACAGAGGGCTGGGAGAGCCAGACTACCGACAGAATCATTGTGGGCACTGACGGCAAGCTGCGCATCGGCTATGCCTCAACGTCGGGCGGAGGCACGAAAGGGTGGTTCTGCGTGACCGACTTCGTGCTGAACAAGGTGGAAAACGAGCCTACCGACACCATCCCTGTCTATAGTGACCGTCCGTCAACTGCCGCCTACGACAAGGAAAAAACCGTGGCCGAGACCATTGTCGCCAACGATGCCTACTCCAAAGAGTCACGCCAGACGCTGCAAACTCTCATGGACGAACAAGCCAGTCTGCTGCCTTCGCTGACCAAGCAGACCGAAGTGGACGACCTGACGCGCCAGTTGCAGGAGGCCACCGTGGCAGTAAGACTGACGCAGCAGCCGAGCGACAGCACCGACTTCACCTTTGTCATAAAGAACGCAGGGGCTGAAGCCGAAACGGGATGGCAGTTGTCGCTGACCAACGGCGACGCGAAAATAAAAAGCGGGCAGCACTACAGCGGCAACACGGCCAACACATACTTTGACTCCTACAACTCCACAGCCGGAAACCTGTGGTACACCGGCCATCAGACGCTCCGCAACCTGCCCAACGGCACCTACCGCCTGGTAGCCAAGTCGCGTGCCAACGGCGAAGGCGTGTTCATAACGGCGCAGACCGCCAGCCAGTATCTCAAGACCGAAGTGGCAGCCAACGGCAACACGGGCGGCGAGCTTGGCAATGGTTGGGGCAGCTACACCATAAGCGGCATCGTAGTGACCGACGGAGTGCTTACCATAGGCTTCACCAACGACTTCTATCTCACCGAGAAGAAGTTCACCGGTACGTGGATGTCGGTTGACGACTTCCAGCTGTTCTACACCTCGGCAGACACCAGCACAGGCATTGCCCCGAACAAGGCCGACAGCCCGACGATACGCGGTGGCAAGGGCTGCATAGTGGGCGACATTACAGCCGTATACCGTCTGGACGGCACCCGCATGGGGCGCACCGACAATCTTCCGGCCGGCATCTACATTGTGGAAAGCCATGCGAAGCGAATAAAAATAGCGGTGAAATAGCGCAGAGACCATACCGAAACCGCTCCATATCTTCCCAAGAAACGGTTTCCGTCCGCGCCATATATTAATATATAAGCGCAGGATTTCATAACAAATGCGTGCGGTTGTTCAGACTGCACGCATTTGTTTTCGCCCGCATCCGCCCTCTATAAGGTTTCCCAAACCCCGTCTGCTTCCCAAAAGTGTATCATGTTACACATTTTTGAAGTAGGGTTTTGCTTACGGAAATGCGTTCTTCCGTAAGTCATTGACAGCCAATGCTTCCCGCAAACCACCCGTTTACGATGGCTAAATGCACCGTTTACGATAGCTAAATGCACCGTTTACGGGTCGTAAACAGGCGGTTTACGAAGCACAAACGGGCGGTTTGTCACAAGGAAGCGGTGGCTTTTATTCAAAATCGGGCACTTTTTTAACAGCAAACATGCGCTTTACGCCCGTTTTGCCGCCGATTGTTTGTATTTTTGCAGCAAGACAACAGGCGGAACCGCACTGCGGAGCACAATGAAGCGGCGGTTTCCCGCGTTTAACTACACACATGATGGCAACAGACACGATAAAATATCTCGACCTGCAGAGGGTTACGCAGATGCATGGCGAGGAGATACACGAGGCTATGCGCCGGGTGACGGACAGCGGATGGTATCTCAGGGGACAGGCCACGGCCACTTTCGAGAGCGACTATGCGCATTTCACCGGCTCAAAGCACTGCATAGGCTGCGGAAACGGGCTGGACGCGCTGACACTGATACTCCGTGCTTACATGGAGACGGGAGTTATGACGGAGGGAGACGAGGTTATCGTGCCGGCAAACACCTACATAGCCTCGATACTGGCCGTGACGGAAAACCGGCTGCGCCCGGTTCTGGTGGAGCCGAGGGCGGAAACGATGCAGATAGACGACCGGCTGGTGGAACAGGCCGTCACTCCACGCACCAAGGCCGTTATGATTGTTCATCTCTACGGGCGTTGCGCCTACACGGAACGCATCGGTGACATCTGCCAGAGGCACGGTCTGAAACTGATAGAGGACAACGCCCAGGCTCACGGATGCCTGTGGCAGGGCCGGCAACGCACCGGTTCGCTTGGCGATGCGGCAGGACACAGCTTCTATCCGGGCAAGAATCTCGGTGCGTTAGGCGACGCCGGAGCGGTGACAACCGACGACCCACAGCTGGCAGAGACCGTCCGCGCGATAGCCAACTACGGCTCCAGCCGCAAGTATGTGTTCGACTTTCAGGGGCGCAACAGCCGGATGGACGAGCTGCAGGCTGCCGTTCTGGACGTGAAGCTGCGCCATCTGGACCGTGACAACGCCCGTCGTCAGGCCATAGCGGGGCGATACGTGGAGGAAGTGGGCAACCCGGCCATAGAAATGCCGTCGGCGGAGTTTTGCAGGGACAATGTTTTCCACATCTTCCCCGTGCTCTGCAAGCGGCGCGACAGGCTTCAGGACTACCTGAAGGCCAACGGCGTGGAGACGATGGTACACTATCCAATACCGCCCCACCGCCAACGGTGCTACAGCGGCACGCTCGGCGGCCTGAAGCTGCCCGTGACGGAACGGATACACGCCGAAGAGCTGAGCATACCCCTCAACCAGACTCTCACAGACGGTGAAGCCGACAGGATAATCTCCCTGCTCAACGATTATAAAGGCGCATAAGGGCAAGCGGAAGCGGCAGAAAAGCAAAGACAAGAAGCACAGTCGCGGGGCGAAGGGCAACGCCCTCAAAATCAAAGGCATAAAGGTGTTCCTGTATAAACGGCCGGTTTACGGGTCGTAAACGTGGCATTTAGCTATCGTAAACGGTGCATTTAGCCATCGTAAATGCGGCATTTACGATGCACAAACCGCAGGGTTGTGAAAAGCGGCGGGCTGTTTCCGGCTTTTGTCGCGGCGATTTGCGGTGGCGGATGGGGGAAATGCGGCGGCTTTCCGTATTATATAATAGTGGCGGAAACTTTATTTGGCGTTACAAAAACATTGTCTGGCGTAACAGATGCCCTATAAAGGCGGTGAAAAGCATTGTCGTGAAGGCAAAACCCGCTACATTGCAGACTTTGCAGTGCCAGAAACCAAGGGCAGGACGCTCGAATACATGACCCGGCTGTGGAAGAAAGGACAATAAATACAATACATATTATATAAAATGAAGACTAACAGAAGACTATTCGCTTGCGTTTTGGCCTTGTCATCGGCCGTTGCAGGCTACTCACAGCAGCACACGCTGGACGTGAACACAAAGAAGGCGGGAGCCGCCGTGCAGAACACGATGTACGGACTGTTCTTTGAGGACATCAATTACGCCGCCGACGGCGGTCTGTACGGCGAACTTGTGAAGAACCGCTCGTTTGAATTTCCCCAGTCACTCATGGGTTGGCAGACGTTCGGCAGCGTCACTGTGAAGGACGACGGCCCCTTTGAGCGTTGTCCCCACTACGTCAGCCTTAGCTATGCCGGCCACAGCGACCGCCGCACAGGTCTGGTGAACGAGGGCTACTTCGGCATCGGCGTGCTGAAAGGCGAGGAGTACCGCTTCACGGTGTGGGCTAAAGCTCCCCAAAACGGCAGTGCCGCCATACGCGTGCAGCTGATTGACCCCAACACAATGGGCGAGCGGCAGGACTTCGCCACGGCGAAAGTCGAGGTGAAAGGCGCGGAATGGAAGAAGTATGAGACCATAATCAAGTCGCCAAAGACCGACAACAAGGCTCAGCTGCGCATCTTCCTCGACGGCAAGAACCCCGTTTGTCTGGAACATATAAGCCTCTTCCCGGTCAATACCTTCAAGAACCGCACCAACGGAATGCGCCGTGACATAGCCCAGGCACTGGCTGACGTTCATCCGGGCGTGCTCCGCTTCCCCGGAGGGTGCATCGTTGAGGGCGAGGAACTGGCCAACCGCTACCAGTGGAAGAACACTATCGGCCCGGTGGAGAACCGTCCGCTCAACCGCAACCGCTGGGAGTTTACCTTCGAGCACCGCTATTTCCCCGACTACTTCCAGAGCTACGGACTCGGTTTCTTCGAGTTCTTCCAGCTGTCGGAGGACATAGGCGCAGAACCCCTGCCAGTGCTCAACGTGGGCATGGCCTGTCAGTACCAGAACCACAACAACGAGAAAGCCCACGCAACGCTCGACGGACTGCAACCCTACATCCAGGACTGTCTCGACCTGATAGAATTTGCCAACGGAGACACCACTACCACGTGGGGACGCAAGCGTGCCGAGATGGGACACGCCGCTCCGTTCAACCTGAAGTTCATTGCTGTGGGCAACGAGCAGTGGGGTGACTTCTACTTCAAGCGTCTTGAGCCGTTTGTAAAGGCCATCCGCGCCAAGTATCCCAAGATAAAGATAATCGGAACCAGCGGCCCTGACTCCGAAGGAAAGATGTTTGACGCAGGTTGGAAGGCCATGAAGGAACTGAAAGCCGACCTCGTGGACGAACACTTCTACCGCAACGAGCAGTGGTTCCTTAGCCACGGCTTGCGCTATGAGGGCTACGACCGCAAGGGACCCAAGGTGTTTGCCGGCGAATATGCCTGCCACGGCAAGGGAAAGAAGTGGAACCACTTCGAGACATCGCTCTATGAGGCAGCCTTTATGACCGATTTGGAGCGCAACGCCGACGTGGTTCACATGGCCACCTACGCCCCTTTGCTCGCCCATGTTGAGGGTTGGCAGTGGCGTCCCGACATGATTTGGTACGACAACGTGCGCATGTTCAAGACCGTGAGCTACTATGTGCAGCAGCTCTATGCCCAGAACAAGGGTACAAACGTGCTGTCTCTGACCATGAACGGCAAGCCCGTGGCCGGTCAGGAGGGGCAGGACGGACTGTTCGCAAGTTCGGTTGTTGACAAGAACACGGGCGAAGTGATTGTCAAAGTGGTCAACACAAGCAAGTCGGAGCAGGACATAAGCATTAATCTGAACGGCATGAAGGGCACGCGAACCGCACAGACCATCACCCTGACAAGCACCGATATGGATGCGGAGAACACACTGGACAACCCCGACAAGATTGTTCCCGTCAGCGGAACAGTGGAGTGCGGAGCCGGAAAGTCCAACACCGTGCTCAACGACAAGCTCCCCGCCATGACATTCCGCCTGTATAAGATAAAGAAGTAGGGCGGACAGATAAAGAAGTAAGGCTTTCGGCTTCCCCGTGCGCTTCATTGCTGCTGCAAACTGCGGCAGTATGAAACGCACGGGGCGGCTTTATCATGCGCAGACGGTGCAGTACCGTCCGTGGCGGGCCAAAAAAGGAGGGGTTTCTTTCACCTTGTCATTAATAATGTGTAACTTTGCGGTCTTAAAACAAGGAAGACGGCGACTCTGAAAACGGCCTCCGCAGCGATAACGGCTGGACTTTCATTTTAGAACCGCCCCAAAAAGAACACGATGAAGTTTGCCATAATTGCCGCAGGCGAAGGGAGCCGACTGGCAGCAGAGGGAGTCAGCAGCCCCAAACCCCTTGTCGAGGTGTGCGGCGAGCCGCTTATAGACCGCCTGATAAGGATTTTCATGGACAACAATGCCGAGGAAATAGTGGTTATCTGCAACGATGCCACCGCTGCGGTGAGCAGTCACTTGGTGCATATACAGCGTGACGGACTCAAAGGACGGCCTGTTCCGTTGCGTTTCTGCGTTAAAAGCACCCCCAGCTCGATGCACAGTTTCCACGAAATAAGCCCTTGGCTCGCCGGAGGGGCGTTTTGCCTGACGACAGTCGATACCATTTTCCGCGAAAACGAGTTCAAGAGCTATGTGGAAGCCCTGCGTAAGGCTGCGCCGGACGGCGGTTGGGACGGGCTGATGGGCGTTACGGACTACGTGGATGACGAGAAACCGCTCTACGTGGCCACGGGTGACGACCTGCAAATCACCGGTTTCCTTGACCAAAGTGACGCTTGCCGCTATATCTCGGCGGGCATCTACGGTCTGTCACCCTCGGCCATAGGCACGCTTAACGGCTGCATCGGGCGCGGCGAGAGCCGTATGCGCAACTTCCAGAGAGCGCTTGTGGCCGACGGACAACGCCTGAAAGCATACCCGTTCAGCAAGGTTCTCGACATAGACCACGCCTCCGACATTGCCAAAGCCGAGGAGTTCCTCAGGTCAGGGCGTTGAACGGGGGGCGGCAGACGGCGCGTTTCCACAAAGGAAAGCGGCGCAGACGTAACGGAAAAGACCGAAGTGACACCAAATAACAGCACAGGAATGGAAAAGAGTTTCAAGGAGTTGTTGCACGCATCGTTCAAGTCAGAAGACACAGAGGAATGGCTTGACGTTCATTTCACGCGCCCTGTGGGGCTGGCCTTTGCCCTTTTGTGGAAAAGGTTGGGCGTTCATCCCAACGCAGTGACCATATTGTCGTTCTTTCTCGGTGCGGGAGCCGGCTGGATGTTCTATTACGACGACCTGAAGCACAACCTCGTCGGCGTAATCCTGCTGATGTTCGCCAATTTCTGCGACTCTACCGACGGCCAGCTGGCGCGTCTGACGGGGCAGAAGACCCTCTTGGGGCGCGTGCTCGACGGCTTTTCGTCCGAAGTATGGTTCGTTGCCGTCTATTTGGGCATCTGTCTGCGCCTGTTCAACCAGCCCGTTCCGTTCACAAACGTGAACTGGGGCGTCGGCATCTTCATCGTTTGCGCCGTGGCAGGGTTCGGTTTCCATGCCCGGCAGTGCGCACTTGCCGACTATTACCGGCAGATTCACCTGTTCTTTCTGCTCGGAAAAGAGGGCAGCGAGCTTGACTCCAGCAAGGAGCAGTTGGACATTCTCCACAGCATACCGGCCAAGCCGGGCAACTGGTTCCGGCGGCTTTACTACTGCAACTACGCCAAGTATTGCAGCGGACAGGAGCAGAGAACGCCCCAATTCCAGCGGTTCTTTGCCGACATTCGGGCAAAGTACCCCTCGGCAGAGGCCATTCCGCAATCGCTGCGCGACGATTTCCGACAGGGTTCGCTTCCACTTATGAAGTACGCCAACATACTTACGTACAACACACGGGCCATTACGCTCTATGCAGCCTGCCTTCTGAACGTGCCGTATGTCTATCCGCTGGTGGAGATAGTGGTGTTTTCGTTCCTCAACCATTACATGTGGCGCAGTCACGAGGCTCTTTGTGCCCGGCTTGACGCAAAGTACGGCCAATGAAACGGCTGTTCCCGATTGTCTTTCTCCTGCTTTTTGCGGCTGTAACCCATGCCTGGGCGCGGCCGGACGGTGCGGTTGTGCCCGACACAGGCCGCTGGTACAACCGTACACACCAGCTTCAGGAGGTGACAGTCAATGGCGGACGCTCCAAATACAGCCGGAAGAACAACCCGGCGGTGGAACTTATGAAGAAGGTAGTGGCCGCAAAGAAGCGTTCAAGCCTGCACAACCGCGACTTCTACAGCTACGACAAGTACCGCAAGATAACGCTTTCCGTCAACGATGTGACCCCTTCGGAACTGCAAAATAGCCTCATTGGCAAAATACCGGGCGTGGTTGACTTGGTAGAGGCGTGCCCCTACAACGGCAAACTGATACTTCCCGTCACCTTTACCGAAACGGTCACGAGGCACATCTACCGCAGAAAGCCGCGCGAAGAGCGCGATGTGGTGATGGGAGAGCGCACGGACGGCATCACCAAAATGATGCAATCGGGGGAAATACTCGCCGCCGCGCTCAAGGATTTCTTTACGGATGTGGACATATATGACGACCAAATCCGCCTTTTCCAGCACCCTTTCACCTCGCCGATAGGCAAAGATGCGGTGGCGTTCTACCGCTTTTACATCCAGGACACGCTGTTTGTTGACCGCGAACGGTGCATCCACCTCCATTTCTCGCCCAACAATCTTCAGGATTTCGGCTTCAGCGGTGAGCTGTATGTGCTGGATGACTCCTCTTACCAGGTGAAACGCTGCGAACTCTCGATACCCCGCAACAGCGGAGTGAACTTTGTGGAGAGCATGAGCGTGGTTCAGGGCTTCGCAACCCTGCCGTCGGGCGAGCGCGTGCTGGCCGTTGACGACATGGCAGTGGAGCTTGGGCTGTTCGACTTCATACAGAAAGGCATCGTGACGCGCACGACGAGGCTGTCAAACTACCGTTTCGACTCCATCCCCGACACAGCTTTCTCGCTGGCAACCAAGGCTGAGGTAGAGGCGGAGGCCAACCGGCAGGACGCAGACTTCTGGGAAAAGCACCGCAAGAGGGAGCTTTCCGACGGCGAAAAGCGCATGGGCGGTGTAATGGAGGGCATGAAGAGCGGCGCCGCCTACCGCTATATAATGACCGGATTTCGCATTCTTATCGAGAATTACCTTGAGACTGGACTCGCAACCCGGCCGAGCAAGGTGGATATAGGGCCGGTCAACACGTTCGTAAGCAGCAACTTCATCGACGGGTTTCGCCTCCGTTTGGGCGGCCAAACCACGGCTAACCTCAACAAACACGTCTTTCTCAAGGGCTATTATGCCCACGGTTTCAGCAGCAAGCGCAACTATTACAATGCCGAACTGACCTATTCGTTCAACCCGAAGGAGTATTTGCCCGACGAATTTCCACGCCGCACGGTCACTGTCTCCTCGACCTACGACGTGTGTTCGCCGTCAGACAAGTTCATAAGTGCCGACAAGGACAACGTTTTCACGTCGCTCAAGTGGACGAAAGTGGATAAGATGATGTTCTACCGCCGCCATCAGCTCACCTTGGAGCGCGAGGAACTGTGCCATCTGCGCATGACTCTTGCGGCGAAAGTGGAGGAGTACGAGGCGGCGGGCAACCTGTTTTTCATGCCCATGGCGCAGTCGGGGCTGCCACAGGCGGTGCCTGTCACGCTGAAAACGGCCGAGCTGCGGGCTGAATTGCGCTATGCTCCGGGCGAGAAGTTCGTGGTAACAAAGCGGCACCGGCGCGAGTTGAACCACGATGCACCCATATTTACCCTGAGCCACACGATGGGTTTCAAGGGCTTGTTGGGCGGTCAGTACCGCTACAACATGACCGAGGTGTCGGTGTTCCGCCGCTTTTGGATGAAAAGTTGGGGCAAGATAGACCTCAACGCCAAGGCCGGCGCACAGTGGAACACCGTTCCCTACCCGCTACTGTGCATGCCGGCGGCCAATCTCTCCTACATAACCTACCGAGGGGCGTTCGGACTGGTGAACAACATGGAGTTTCTCAACGACAGATACGCCAGCCTTATGCTCACATGGGACCTTAACGGCAAGATATTCAACCGCATACCGCTGGTAAAGCGGCTGAAATGGCGCGAATATGTGGGAGTGCGCTCGCTGTGGGGCACGCTTACTGACAAGAACAATCCGCTCCTTGGGCGCAATTCCGACTCCGGCGTGCTCATGGCGTTGCCCGAGGGGTCGTATGTGATGGACAGTGGCAAGCCGTATGTGGAGGTTGTGGCCGGAGTACACAACGTTTTCCGCTTTTTTCACGTCGAGTACGTGCGCCGTTTGAACTATCTGTATCTGCCAACCGCCACAAAACGAGGCGTAAGGGTGAAGTTCAGCCTGAAGTTCTGAACCCGAAAGAGTCGTTTTC
Source organism: bacterium (assembly GCA_963636905.1). Classification (GTDB taxonomy): domain Bacteria; phylum Bacteroidota; class Bacteroidia; order Bacteroidales; family Bacteroidaceae; genus Prevotella. The sequence continues at coordinate 9,378 of CAVHML010000003.1, read as the reverse complement.
CCCTGTCTTTTGTACTGTAAAATCGTGGCTGTACGACCTGTCAGCACGGCTTTATTATTGTGTAAACGGTAGGTTTCGTCTGCCGGTGTAGCCTTCCCAGACTGCGGAACTTTGCTGTTTCGCTTGCCTTTCCAGCCCGATTTTCTCCGCAAATATCCCGTCAAGGTTCCGCAACCCGTATGTCTGCACAAACCAAACCGCCGCCTTACGGACTGTAAAGCGGCGGTTTAAGCATGCTAAAGAGGCCGTTTGTTAACCGTAAAGCGGCGGTTTAGACAGGCCAAAGCGGCGGTTTGCCGACAGGAAAGCGTATGTCGCTGACTGTCAGAAAGTCATACGCACCATGAAACGCACGCCGTCGCGGTGTACGCCGGGGTAGTTCAGATAGTTCAAACGGCGCGTGTATTCGACGTGGAGCAGCTTGAAGATATTGTGAACACCAAGCACCAGCTCCGTGTATGGCTCTTTGGAGTCCATTATCCGGCTGCCTTCGGGGAAGCGCATCACCGTGTTGCTCATGCTGTTCTGCGGCAAATAGGGGTTGTTCTTGTCGGTCAGCGTGCCCCAGAGGCACTTCACGCCTATGTACTCGCGCCATTTCAGCTTCTTGAGCAGCGGTATGCGGTTGAAAAGTTTGCCGTTCATGTCCCAGCTGATGTCGGCTGACGCATAGCGGTCGTTGAGAAATTCCATGCTGTTGACCAGTTGGAAGGTGTTGTCCTGTATGATGTACGACAGATTGGTGGCGGGCATGCACAGGAAAAGAAACGGTACTTGGTTCCACTGTGCGCCTCCGCGCAGGTAACAGTCAATCTTGCCCCAGCTTTTCATCCAGAAACGCTTGTAAAGCGACACCTCCGTGTAGTTGTAGCGGTAGTCTCCGCCCAGCAGACCTTTCACTCCCATGGCGTGGCTCACGGTGAAAACGGGTGCGTCAAGGTTGATTTTCAGTCTGCGCTGCTTGGTGTTGATGAATGTCTCGCCGGGTGCGAAGCGCAGCTCCGCCCTCAGTTCGGTGCTTCTCGCCCTTACCGAAGCGGGAAGTGCGCCTGCGGCCTGCGCGGCGAGGGCGTTCGGGGTGAAGAATAGGTTGCCCGCCGCCTCGTTCTCCTCCGTTTTCAGCGACAAAGTGGTCTTGAAACCCCAGTCCTCCTCGCGCTCGAAGGTGAGCTGCTGGCGGTTGTAGAACATCATCTTATCGACTTTCGTCCACTTGAGCGACGTGAAAACGTTGTCTTTGTCGGTAGCCATGAACTTGTCTGACGGCGAACACACGTCGTAAGTCGAGGAGAACGTGAGCGTGCGCTTGGGAAATTCGCGCGGAAGGTACTCCTTTTTGTTGAACGACCACGTAACTTCGCCCTTGTAATACTCGCGTTTGCTGCCGAAGCCGTGGGCATAATAGCCGCTCAGGAAGAGGTGTTTGTGGAGGTTAGCCGTCGTTTGGGCACTCGCGCGGAGGCGCAGTCCGTCAACAAAGTTGCTCGTTATCATCGTGTTTATCGGCCCTATATCCACCTTGCTCGGCGTTCCCGTCTCAACAAAGTTCTCGATAAATGCCTTAGCACCGAAGATTATGTACTTGAAACCCTTGATTTGCTCCAGGTTATGCACAAAGGCATCCATGCCGCTCTCGCTCTTTGTGAGGTGAACCTGGCGGTACTTGTTCCAGAAAGCCTCGTCGCGCATCATGGCATCGGCCTCTTTCACTTCCTTGGCCTTGCCCTTGAACAGTTGTTTTGGCAGCTCGTCGAAGGCGTAATCCGACAACCTGGTGTTCCTTATCACTATGGCTTTTTGCAAGAACGAGGCTATTTTCAGCTCGGCAATCATGTCGTCTTGGGTCAGAACCCACGTGCTGTCGGGCAGCAGACTGAACTCCTGCAGCACGCGGAGGTTCTCCACAAAGTTGACATCGCTGCGCTTTGGTATCGTGAGTTCGCACCTTTTCACCTGATACGACGAGTCTGCGAGTATGTAGATGTCGCCCCTGAAGCCGAAATCCTGCTGGTTGTTGGGCAGGAAGTGCAGGTGTATGCACTTCTGGCGGTCAATATAGAGGGTGTCTTGTATGTAGAAACGGTAGAAAGCCACGGCATCCTTGCCGATGGGGGAGGTGAACGGATATTGCAACAGGCGCACCTGGTCGTCGTAGATGTTCACGTCGGTGAACACGTCCTTCATGGTTGTGGTCAGTATGTCGCCCGTCTGGAACAGGTCGTTTATGCCCGTGGAGTTCTGTCCCTTTATGATGCTCTTCTCGGTCTTGGGTTGCTTGCGGTAAACCTTTTGGGTTACGGTCTCGTCAACGGACAGTGGCAGTATCAGTTTGCCGTTGTAGCTGCACTTTTCCACCTGGTCTCTCACCCATTGCTTGCTCTTCAGCTTGGGCGAATTGAGCTTTTCTTCGGTAATATCGTTAAGTGCGAGCGTTATTTTCTGGTACTTGTTGTACTGGTAATAGTCGCGGTTGTCAAGGTCAGTCAGCCGTTTTGCAGCCACAACCTTCTTCATCAGCTCCACGGCAGGGTTGTTCTTGCGGCTATACCTGCGGCGTTTGGCCTTCACAGTCACCTCTTTCAGGCTCTTCCTGTCGGTCTTCAGCTTCACGTCGAGCCTTGCCGGAGTGGTCGCCGTAACGGTTATGGTCTTTGAAACATAGCCTACGGAACTGAAAGTGAGCTTCCAGCCCTCGTGACGCGCTATCTTGTAGTAGCCGGAGAGGTTGGATGCCACTGCCACATTGCGCCCCTGATAGACCACGCTGGCGTATGGGATGCTGTCGCCCGTCTCTTCGTCGATGACAACGCCCGAGATTTGGGCACGCAACGGCATGGCGAGCAGCAAAAGTAGCGCGAAAAAGCATGCTATCCTGTTGTTACCTGAACACATATATCGGAGATGGGATTGAAAAAAGGTGGTGATTGAAAAGCCAAAAGAATGGTTTTGAAAAGGCAAAAGAATGGTTTTGAAACGCCAAGGGTGGAGTTTGAAATGCCAAGGGTAGGGAAAGGCAGCCTTGCGGCACACCTTTCCCTCTCCGTTGGTCATGGTTGCAATCGGCAGAACGCCGTGATTGCTTGCGCGAAATCAGTCTATTTCCTCGTCAGCCTCGTATCCGCCCATCTCGCGGATGGCGTTTTTCAGCATTGTGTATTGCTGATAGAGGTTGTTGACCGCCTCTTCGCCCTTGGTATAGTCGTGCATGGGACTCTTGAGGAAGAAGCTCAGGAACCGCTGAGTGCCGTATCGGCCGGCCCGGGCGGCGAGATCGCTGAGCAAAGTGAGGTCGAGAAGCAGCGGAGCTGCAAGGATTGAGTCGCGGCAGAGGAAGTTTATCTTTATCTGCATGGGATATCCCATCCAGCCAAAGATGTCTATGTTGTCCCAACCCTCCTTGTTGTCGTTGCGGGGCGGGTAGTAGTTGATGCGAACCTTGTGGTAATAGTCCGTATATAGGTCGGGTTGCTCCTCCGGCTTGAGTATTGTCTCAAGCGTGGACAGCTTGCTCACCTCCTTAGTATGGAAGTTGGCCGGCTCATCCAGTACCAGTCCGTCGCGGTTACCGAGGATATTTGTCGAGAACCAGCCGCTCAGGCCGAGGCAACGGGTGCCGATAATGGGTGCAAAGCCGCTCTTGACGAGCGTCTGGCCTGTCTTGAAGTCCTTTCCGGCGATGGGCATACGTGTCTTTTCGGCCAGTTCCCACATCGCAGGTATATCGACTGTGGTGTTGGGAGCGCCCATTATGAAGGGGCAACCCTCCGTCAGGGCGGCATAAGCATAGCACATGGACGGCGCAATGTGCTCGCGGTCGTCGGCTTTCATGGCCGCTTCGAGGGCAGAAAGCGTGTAGTGGACGTTCTCATCGACCGGGACGTAGATCTCAGTTGACGCTGCCCAGATTACAACTATACGGGCGCAGCCGTTTTTCTCCTTGAAATCGCGTATGTCCTTGCGCAGTTCTTCCACCATATCCCAACGAGTCTTGCAGTCTTTCACGTTGTCTCCGTCGAGCCTCTTGGCGTAGTTCTTGTCGAAAGCGGCCTTCATAGGCACGATTTTCTCAAGCTCTTCCTTCACCGGATTGATGTCTTTCTCCTTGAGAACCTCTGCGTACATAGCGGCTTGGTAGGCGTTTTGCGGATAAACGTCCCATGTTCCGAACACGATATCGTCTAGTTTTGCCAGCGGAACGATGTCCTTGTAGTGCAGATACTGCTTGTCTTTGCCGCGCCCGACGCGTATTTTGTCGTACTGTGTCATTGATCCGACAGGCTTGGCCAGTCCTTTGCGTGCCATGAATACGCCTGTCATGAATGTTGTGGCAACCGCTCCGTTGCCGACAATCATAATGCCTAATTTGCCGTCAGCCGGCTTTACATCAGTTTTTTTCATTCATTAATGTTTTATGTATTGTTTTTTTGACTGTCAAAGTTTCCTTTCTGAGCCACAGACAAGCTCTTCCAGACTGCGAATCGTTCGGTCAGCGTCCTTGCCGTCGGGAGTTTCGTCGGTCCATCCTTCGCCTTTTATCCAGACAGTGCGGCATCCGGCGCGTTTGGCCGGCACTATGTCCTTGTCATAGCTGTCACCTACCACCGTCGTCTGGCCTGGTTTCAGTCCCAACGCCTCCACACCGAGGGTGAAAATGCGCGGGTCTGGCTTGCGGATGCCCACCACAGCCGACTCAATAACGGAGTTGAATATGCCGTCGAACGAGAATTCCTGCAAAACCGTGTGCATATTCCCGTAAAAGTTGCTCACAAGCACCAGCGGACAGTGCTCTTTCAGTTTCAAAAGCACCTCGCGGCTGCGTGCAGTCTCTGTCTTTACATTACTATATAGGTAGTCGAGCACTGCCGGGTGCCAGTTTTCGGGATGGAAGTCCTTGAGTCTTGCGCCTATGTGCTCCATCTCTATGCGCAACTTCACGTCCAGCGTGCGGCGGAAGGTGTAGTAAGGCTGTATAATCGGGTTGCGGCCAAGTTCCCTCTCGGCATATACGTATGCTTCGCGGAACAGTTCCTCCCCGACAGGCACCCCACAGTGCTCGTAGGCGTGCCATATAACGCGCCCCCAGTGGCAGCCTCCGGTGTCGAGAGTGCCGCCATAGTCGAATATGTAGCCTTGCGGGGCCATGTCGTCAGATTGGTTATTCATCTGTCTTGCTCATTTCTGCTTCCGCAATCAAGCGTTTTCGTTTCCGCAATCAAACGTTTCCGCTGCCACGGCCAAACGTTCCCGTTCCGTATCCCGGCACTTCCGTTCCACAAGCCGTGCGATTGCTTCGGCTGCCTCGGCTCTGCACCGCGAGAAACTCGGCCAGTCGTTGAGGTCAATGATGCAGAACGACCCGTCAGGGCGTATGATACAGTCGCCTCCATACACGTCCAAGCCGGTGGCTGTTGCCGCCTTTTCGGCCGTATGGCGCAGACTTCCGGCATCGTAGGCGTAGTGTTGCGGCTTGCCGTTGCGCCTTTCGTCGCCGAATTTGGTCAGTCCGTCATCGCCGGGGTAGTATGTCTTGAAGAAATTCTCGCCCCTTACGCCGTAAAACTTCACGAGATCGCCCTCCACATGCTCCTGTGCCACGATACAAGTTGCCCCGTTGGCCTTCATAAGCTCCACGGTTTCCTCCATTTCGGACACACATGACACGAAGCGGATGTCTCCTTCAGTCTCTGCAACTCCGTCGCCTCGCTTGAGCCAGCAGCCTTTTTCGCCCATGCCGTCGTTGGGTATGGGTATGCCATGCTGCCGCAATGCGTCGTTCAGTTTGCCACGTTGGCAGCACAGACTGACGCTTTCGCTGCTGTTTACCACCACAGCTCCGTGCCGTTCCTGCTCCTTCAGAAACTCCAAAGTCTTGGGGTTGCGCCCCATAGATATATATATATTATGGTACGCGCGAGGGCTTTCGCTGCACCCATCCTCGCTTTCCGCAACGACAGTCAGCCCTCTTGACGCGAGCATCCGGCTCACATCGTCGAGTATGGCAGCGTCTTTCTCTATGGAATTGGGAGAGTAGCGCCCGGCTCTTCTTATTGCAACTATCCGTTCTGTCACAGTTGTACGGATGCGGCCTGTGTTTCTGCACCGGCGGTGCAGTGTCGGGGAGAGAAAACCAGTTTCCTCTCCCCAGCCGCATCTTTCGTTTTGCAAAGATAGTGAAAGGGTTGTTAACCAAAAAACTTTTTAATGCTTTTTGGTTTTTCAGTGTTTATCTTTGCTGTCCGACTGTGCCAAATATCCTAAAGGGTGTCCTTTTTGTATCAAACAGTAAGAGACGGTGTCACTTGACCACCACTTTGCGGTTGCCGATGATATAGAGTCCGGGGGCAAGTGCATTGATGTCGTCGCACATCTTGCGCCCGCTCATGTCGTAAATGCATCGGTCGGCGGTGCGGGACGGTGCGGCCTTCACGTCGCTGATGCCCGTTATGATGTAGCCAAGGTCGTATGCACGGTTCTCCATGGTCTTGAGAGCCACAATTTCTGTGTAGGACAGTGCGCGGTCATAGACGGCTACGTCATCGAAAGAAGCCTCCGCAGAACCCCAGAACGAACCGTAGCCGAGGTAGAACGTGGGGCATTTGGCCAGGTGGTCGAGTATATAGTTGTAGTCAAAGTCGCTTTTGGCCTTTACACTGTCATTGTTGACGTAGCCGTTGTAGTCGTTTGTGCGCCTTTCTATGCCGTCTATGTAGAACTTAACGCCCTGTGTCGCCTTGCGCGAGAACGTAAGAGTGACCAGATGCCATGCATTTGGACTTATGGCGTTGGTGGTCACGGTGGTGGGATGGTTCACATCCACCCACGTACCGCTGCCGTTGTTGTAGCCGAGGTACAGGTTGCCTGTCAGATAGAGCCTTGCTGACGACTCTTCATTGTAGAATGACACGAGGCAATCCCACAGGTTGTCGTCGGCGCGGCGCGTCCAGAATGACAGCGTAGCCCCGTCTTCCAGAGCCTCTCCGTACAATGGGTTGGGCATAGCCACATAGCTTTCGTTGCCCGATGCGCCGAAATGCGTGTTGACAATGCGCCCCATGCGCAGGTTGTCCGTGCCGAACGAGGGCAGGCTGTTGCTGCCTTTCTTCAGCAGAGAGGCCTTTTCGTTAGCGTTAAGCACATTGGCCAGATTGTCATCGTCAAAGTTATAGAAGCACTGCATGCCCGATGTCCACTCGGCTTCGGGGCGGCTGTCAGCCTTGGCCGTCACGTTGTAGGTCTCCGACCAGTACCACTGTCCTGCTGTCAGCTTGGCTGTCAGTGCCACGGGCGTGTCTTCGGCCAGCCCGGTGGGGTTGAAACGCCCCGTCTCCGATATGATTTCAGGTTGCGAACTGTCCCATTTGAGATCCACGCCGTCCATATCGAGGCTCATACCCATCAGGTCTATGTTCTGGCTGACATATCCACGGTCGCTGACCGGCACCTTCTGTTCGTTCACGTGCATTGCTATCTTGTAGTCGTCGCGCATTTTGTATGCCCAGACGGCCACTCCAGTCTTGGCACAGCAGGTTATGGCCACGGCATGGCAGCTCTTGCCGTCCATCTGGCAGTCGGCCACCACTCCCTTGTAGGCCACTCCGCCCAGCGTAAGGGTGATGTAGCTTGTGCCGGCGGTCGTTTGCCATGTGCCGGAGTATGCCCCTGTCACCTTTCCGTCGGCGGTCAGCGTCACGTCAACCGGCGTTACAACCTCCAGATTTTCGTGGTCTATGCTGTATTTGTGCATGAGCAGTTTGTAGTTTCCGGCAATCTCTTCGTCGGCAAACACCGCCTTCGAAGCCATTTCCGCATCGGTGAGCGCCGTTGCCGGAGCCGTTTCGCCGCCGGAATCCGCCGTTCCGTTGTACTCAAAGGGCGAGGCGCAGAGCCAACCGTCCTCGTTTACCCATACTTGATGCACCCTTACCAGATGGCCTTCGGTGCCGTCGTTGAAGCGAGTGTGGTAAACGAGGTATGTCCTCCCGTCTGGTGCTGCAATGATACTGTTGTGTCCCTGTGCCAGTTCTCCTGTGGTCATGAAACCCCACTGGTCGTATGGGCCGAGTATCTTCTCGCCTCTTGTATCGGGATTCTTGCCGTAGTTGCTCACCCATGACGTGTATGTGGCCTGTCTCCCCAACCCATCCTTGTAGGGACCGTCGGGTTTTTCTGAGCGGAACACTCGCATTTGGTAGCCTCCCTTGGCCGTCAGTCCGCCGTAACTGAGGAAGAGGTAGTAGTATTTGCCTATCTTCTCCACGTATGAAGCCTCGCCCGACACACCGTAGCCGCCGGCTATCTTCTTGCCGAAGTACGGGTCGGAGGTCAGGCTGCGCCCCTTTGCGCTGTAGTCGCTGGCATATTCGGTGTCATAGTCGCGCAGTCCTGTCGCCGGATTGAGCTTCAGCATCCATATCCCGCCGAACCACGAGCCGTAAGTCATCCACAGCTGTCCGTCATCGTCGTAGAACACGCACGGGTCTATGGCGTTTGTCCAGTAGTTTGCCCAGTTTTTTGTACTTGTATTGTAACGTGCGGGCAGTGAAGACTGCGTGCCTATGACCAGTTCGAGGTCGGTCTTCTTCCACGAAACCCTGCTGTCGCTGCCCGAACAGAAGCCTCCGAACACCACAGGCCCCTGATATACATACGTGCCGTCTATCTTGTCGGACGTGAGGAGCACTATTACGCTGTTGTAGCTCGGCCCGTTCACGCTCATATACATGCACCATTTCTTCAGGGAGTCGTTGTATATCACGTCAGGCGCCCACAGATTGCCGTCGATACTGTAGTCTCCGCCGTAGGCTCCGCCCCATCCGTTGGCGTCAAAGGGGCCGAAGTCAACCTCCTTGCCGCCGATTGTCACCTTGGAAACCTGATTGAGCGTGAACGCCTCGGCATTGGTCACGCCGGTTGTCTTCACCGTTCCGTCTTCCTGCACGGCTCCCCACGGCGCGCGGAACGTGGTCCAGTTCTGCAAGTCGGTGGTGTAAGCCTGTGCCAAGTGGCTGCCAAAGATGTAGTAACGCTTGCTTGACGGTTCCCAAACCACCGACGGGTCGTGGCAAGACACCTGTTGTTTGGTTGTCTGTCGGTAGTATGTCTTGGCCTGAACGGTCGTTATCTGCTTGTCTTGTGCCTGTACTCCCGTCACGGACAGTGCGGCCAGCACGGCGATTAGTAGTTTTTTCTGCATGTCAGTATTTTGGTTATGAGTAATGTTCAGTCTGTTGCCTGTAGTTGTGAAGCCTTCCTGCGGCTTGCCGTCAGGCCGTTTCCAACGGTAGTGAGGCCGCTCCTGGCAGCCCCACTGTTCTGCAAAAATACTTTTTTTGGTTCAGATTGACAAGAAAACCTGCGGATATTATGGCTTTGAAGCGT
>CAVHML010000002.1:5486-30182 GCA_963636905.1 bacterium | reverse complement strand
CCGGCATTAGGGGAACCATCGGTGGCCACACAGGCGACACTCTAAATCCTCTGGACATCGTGAAGTTCACTTCTGCTTACGCTACTTTCATCCGGCGTAGCGGCAAGTCAAACAGCGGAAAGATTGTCGTTGGCCGCGACGCACGGCTCTCTGGCGACATGGTGAACCGCATTGTCTGCGGCACACTCACCGGTATGGGCTACGATGTGATTGACATAGGACTCGCAACCACCCCGACTACGGAACTGGCAGTAAGGTTTTCCAAGGCTGACGGTGGAATTATAATAACCGCAAGCCATAATCCGAGGCAGTGGAACGCACTGAAACTGCTCAACAACGAGGGCGAATTTCTGACGAAAAGCGACGGGAACGAGGTACTCGACATAGCGGAAAAGGGCGATTACGAATACGCTGACGTTGATGCACTGGGGCATTACACTTCCGACAACACCTTTGATGACAAGCACATACAGGCGGTTCTCGACCTGAAACTGGTCGATGTGGAGTCAATACGCAACGCCCATTTCAACGTTTGTGTGGACTCTATCAACAGCGTGGGTGGCATTATCCTGCCCAAACTGCTTGACCGCTTGGGCGTGTCCTACACGTTCCTCAACGGTGAAGCCACGGGTGACTTTGCCCATAACCCTGAACCGCTGGAGAAAAATCTTAGCGGTATAATGAACGAGATGGGCAGTGGCAAGTATGACTTGGGCATTGTCGTTGACCCTGACGTTGACCGCTTGGCCTTTATCTGCCAAGACGGAAAGATGTTCGGCGAGGAATACACTCTTGTGAGCGTGGCTGACTATGTGTTAAGCCACACTCCGGGCAACACAGTGAGCAACTTGAGTTCCACACGTGCCTTGCGTGACATTACCGAACGCCACGGTGGCAAATACTACGCTTCGGCTGTGGGTGAGGTAAACGTCACTACGCTGATGAAATCCGATAGGGTTAAGGCCGTGATAGGGGGCGAAGGCAATGGCGGAGTGATATATCCGGAGTGCCATTACGGGCGTGACGCTCTCGTGGGGATAGCCCTTTTCCTGTCCAATCTGGCGCAAAAGGGATGCAAAGTGAGCGAGCTTAGAGCCACATATCCCACCTATTATATAGCCAAGAACCGCATTGACCTTACGCCGACCACCGACATCGACGCCGTATTGGAGCGGGTTAAGGAGATGTACAAGGGCGAAAAGATAACCGATATTGACGGTGTGAAGATAGATTTCGCCGACAAATGGGTTCATTTGCGCAAGTCTAACACAGAGCCGATAGTGCGTGTGTATAGTGAAGCTGCCACGATGGAGGAGGCAGACCGCCTTGGCAAGCAACTCATGCAGGTGGTTTACGATATGCAGTAGCACGGCTTTCGCGCACAGTCAAAGGCTTAGCATTGCCCGGTAGCACGGCTTTCGTCACGTCAGTCGTGGAGATAGAACAACATTGAGGCTTTTTTATAGCAAATGTCGGGAGGTTTTCCGTTTGAAAATCCTCCCGACATTGCGTTTAACGGAACCGTTGTTCCGCCGTTAATGCTTCGTTATTCCACAGCTGAATAACGGTTACTTCATTGTTGATGAACCGCTTGACAACGCCTGTTGGTCTGTTGCCACACTTTAATATGGCTGTCAGTCCATGTGGAACAGCTCTTCGAGCGGAACAGTCACGGGGGAATTGTCAGGATTGACCTCCATTATGTCGGCCATCATGTCCCACCAGCGTTGCGTAATGGGGTCAACGCTGGTCGTGTCCTGGCTGTTTGTGTCCTTGGAGCATTTCTGTACGGCGAAGAGAAGGTTGGTTTCCTTGTCCCAGAAGATGCTGTAGTCGCTCACGCCCTGTTCCTTTATCATCTGTTTCAGTTCGGGCCAGATGGCAGCATGGCGCTTTTCGTACTCTCTTTCGCAGCCCTTTTTGAGGATCATCTTAAAGGCAAATCGTTTCATAGCTGATTGTTTTAGGTGTTATTTAAGTGAAATGTAATAGCCGATCTTGTATATTTTGAACACCAGCAGGCTTGGATGCTTTCCTGTGAGGTTCTTCCGTTCCAGCTTTCCGGCCAGTTTGTGCCATGCAAGCAGGGCGGCTGTCAGTCCAAATCGCATATTTGGCTTCCCCGACCGTGTATTTGTCTTCCCCAATCGTGTGTCAGGCAGCCCTATCCGGGCTATTTTGTCGGTGAAACCCAGCAGGCTGGAATAGCCGGACAGCCTGTCTTTGAACTGAAACAGCGTGCGCAGCGACTCTTCTGTCTTGGCTACGAACCGCAGGTTGTCCTCATAGTCGGCCAAAACCACCGGGTTGTCGATGTGAACCACGGCGACGCCCTTTTCGCACAGCCGCTTTCCGAACACCACGTCCTCGTATCCGTAGGCCGTAATGGTCTCGTCAAAGGGATTGTCGAGCATGATGTCCCTGCGAACCATGAAGTTTGTGGTTCTGAAACACTTGTGTCCGGCCTTTGAACGAGCCTCTGCCGTGTGCCTGTGTGCCTCGGCCAGCTCATATTTATAGCGCAGATTATGGCGCAATGTGTCCGGGTATTGCCCCGGCGATATGCCTCCGCAGACCACTGTCGTAGCGTTGCTGTCCAGATACCTGCCGATGAAGTCATCGCAACCGATAACTACGTCACTGTCAATGAACAAGAGCCACTCGCCGCAGCTTTTCTTTGCGAGGAAATTCCTTATGGCTGAGCGTCCCGAATTGGCCTTCCGCTCTATGAAACGGCAGTGGTCAAGGGCGTTTATCGCCCTGTTTTCGGCCACAGTCCGGCTGTCTGTCGAACCGTCGTCGGCCACGACAATCTCGTAAACCAGCCTCTTTGCACCCCTCCGGGCAATGCTTTCGCACTGTGCGCGCAGCGTTTCCACGAGTCCGACGCACACATTGTTGTATGTGGGCATGAGGATTGATATGCTGAAGTCCTTCGGTTCCATAGGCTCGCTTCCCGTCCGGCGGTTGCGGATGCTGCTGTTTCAGGGTCGTTTGTTTCGCTTTGTTGCCGCCAACCGGCCGCTACGTCTCCGTATGTGCGGCGGTTTGCTGACAAATGCATTAGCAAAAGTAGCAAAAATCGGGCGTTTTGCCAAACGTTTCCGGCCTTTTTCTTCCACCTGCGGACTGGTGTTTCACCAACCGTTTCGCGCCGTTTCGTGGGGCAAATCGCACGGTTTTGTAACTCATTGGCGGCCAACGGTTTCCGCAAATCGCCGGCTTGTGCTTCGTAAATGGTGCATTTATGGGTCGTAAACGCACCATTTACGGTGGCTAAATGCCCCGTTTACGATGGCTAAACGGGCGGTTTGTGTATTGCAAACGCCGCACTTGGTTTTCTCAGGTGTACCCGTCTTGCCGTTCTGTGCAAGCGTTTGCCCTGAAAGAATGGGCGGTTTTCTTGCCCCTTACGGCTTTTTAGTGTAATTTTGCAGCCGAATTAAACGAAAAACCATCAGGATTAAAGGATATGACCGGCTATTTGGTTTCTGACACACGCAAGGTTACCACCCACCGTCTCGTTGAGATGAAGCAGCGCAACGAGAAGATTTCCATGCTCACATCGTATGATTTCACCACCGCAGGCATCGTTGACCGTGCCGGAGTGGATGCCATTCTTGTGGGCGACTCGGCCTCTAACGTCATGGCAGGCAACACTACGACACTGCCGATAACCGTTGAGCAGATGATATACCATGCCCGTTCGGTGGTAAAGGCGGTGAAGCGCGCCCTCGTAGTGTGCGACATGCCGTTCGGAAGCTACCAGATAGGGTGCGCCGACGGTGTGAAAAACGCCGTAAAGATAATGAAAGAGAGCGGCTGTGACGCCCTGAAACTGGAGGGAGGAGTGGAGATTATCGACACAGTGCGCCACATTCTCGATGCGGGAATACCCGTTATGGGCCACCTCGGGCTTACTCCGCAGAGCATAAACAAGTTCGGTACTTATGCCGTAAGGGCAAAGGAGGAGGCCGAAGCGGCCAAGTTGATGGCCGATGCCAAGGCTCTGGCTGACGCAGGGTGCTTCTCCATTGTGCTGGAAAAGGTGCCCGCCGAGCTGGCAAGCCGCGTTACCAATGAGATAAACATACCGACCATAGGCATCGGGGCGGGCAACGGCACTGACGGACAGGTGCTTGTCATTGCCGATATGCTTGGCATGAACACCGGTTTCAGCCCGCGTTTCCTGCGCCGCTACGCCGATTTGTCAACGGTAATGACCGATGCGATAGGGCGTTATGTGGAAGATGTGAAGACAGGAGACTTCCCTAACGAGAGCGAGTCGTACTGATACGGTCTGAAACCACCCCGTTTGCACCATGAAGACACAGGACACAAACGTACATATCAGGCTGTGGCATAAGGATTTCTGGAAGATGGCCATAGCAAGCCTGCTGCTTTCCATGTCTGTCTATAGCCTTGTGCCCACGTTTCCGCTTTGGTTGGCGGAACGCGGAGGCCAATCTGCTGTGTGGACAGGCTTGGGTTTCGGGGCGTTTGCCTTGGGTATGTTCGCCCTGGGCGGCTTCTGTTCCTATCTCGTGCAGCGTTTCCGCCGCAACAGAGTGTGCATTTGGGCTATTCTGGGCGTGGCCGCCTGTTCGCTAATCATGTATTACTACGGTGGCGGAAGCCTGTTTTCCGGCTTTTACGGCATCATTGCCATACGCTTTGTGCAGGGCGCACTGTTCGGACTGTCCAAGATGGTGCTGGCAAGTACGCTCATCATTGACACCTGCGAGTCGTTTGCCCGCACCGAAGCCAACCACAGCTCGGCGTGGTTCGCCCGTTTCGCAGTGTCGCTCGGCCCTGTTGCCGGGCTTCTGGCCACTACTTTCATGGGTTCGGGCGGTGCTTGGCTCGTGTCAGCCGCCTGTGCGGTCATGGCAGCCCTGCTCGTCAGACTGGTCAAGTTTCCCTTCCGCTCGCCCGGAGAGGATGTCCGGCTGTTCAGCTGCGACCGTTTCTTCCTGCCCAAAGGTCTCGTTCTGTTCGTCAATCTGGCCGTTCTTGCCGCCGCAGTCGGCCTTGTGCTAAGCCTGTCCCTTACAGTCAATTTCTTCGGGATGCTCATGGGCGGATTTCTGTTGGCCTTATTGGCACAGCGTTTCGCCTTCCGAGATGCAGAACTCAAGAGCGAAATAGTGTCAGGCGGTCTGCTCATGGCGGCAGGGCTGCTGGTTATGCTGACAAACGTGGCTGACAGCAACGAGTATTTCGCACCCCTGCTGTTCGGAATGGGCGTGGGAATATGCGCGTCGCGCTTCCTTTTGTTCTTTATCAAGCTGAGTCGCCACTGCCAGCGCGGCACTTCGCAGAGCACTTGTCTGCTTGGCTGGGAGACAGGCGTGGGGTTGGGACTGGCCGTTGGCTTCTGCGTGTTTGCAGGGGCGGCGAAACCGGTGCTCATATCGGCTGTTGCGCTGACCCTGACCGGCCTTGCAATGTACGTATTCTATGCCCACAGCTGGTTTATGAGGAACAAAAACAGATAGAAACCAAATCCTTTCAGAGCATCAGAGTGGTGATTGTCAAGCTGGATTACGTGGAGTAGAGGCGGCAGATGCCCAGGTAAGGGCACGTAAGGCACAGGTCTGTGTTGTCTGTCGGGCTGAACGGGATGTCTGGATTGAACATTTCGGAAACCTTTTCCGCCAACATTCTGTCAAAATCCGCACCCACTGTGGCGATGTCCCTCACGGGTTCCTTGTCCAAACACAGCGTTGGGTCGTAGTCTTTGGCCGAGGCGTTGCGTATGAACAGCAGGGCTGGGCTTACCGGGAGGGCTTGTGGGTTGGCGGAAGTGCTGCCACTGACAAGCCGGGCGTACAGGAAAGTCTGCAAATAGTAGTCGCTGTGGTTCTTCAAGCCGTCGGGACTGAAGATGTTTTCCACCGACTTTATGCTGCTTTGCGGCTTGCTTCCTGTCTTGTAGTCAACCACTCTTATGCGTTCCGAGCCGTCGTTTATCCTGTCAATACGGTCTATCCGTCCGCCAATGGTGGTGGCGAAGCGGTGTGTCCCGGCGGTTATCTCCACCTCTCTGGCCACACAGGACTCCAAACCCAGTATGTCGAACGGCGCAAGGGTGGCATCCACTTCAAGCAGACGGCGCAGATAGGCCACGACAACCTCACGGCTGATTAGCTGGAGTCCGTTGTATTCGGGGTGCCGGCGGCCTTGTTTCTCATGCTTGAACAGCTCTTTGGCAAACGCATCATCCACTGCGCGCTCTATAACCGTACCGTCTTTCAGCACGCTCTCCACCGCTTCCCTGCCGATACGCCGCCCTTCGCCCATTATATTGCGGTAGATTGCTTCGGCGGCCTCGTGGAATATGTTGCCGAAAAGGCGGTTCTGCATCTTGTCTTCGTCCGGGTCGTCAAGCTCCTTCAGCCCACACACGTATCTGTAGAAGAAGAGTAGCTGGCAGCGCATGTACTTGTTGATGGCCGTAGGGGTCAGCAGTGGGTCGTCAGAGCGGCCGCTGTTTCTCTCCAAGTCAAAGCGTGACAGCAGCAGGTCCGTCACTTTGCCGTCCTTTACGATGGCTTTCGGAATGCTGGGGTCAAGCTCCTGTCCGGCAAGCAGCTTCCCCATCTTCACGTCGTGGCCGCTTTCAACGAGTATCTGCTGCATGAACCGGCTCATCTCGCCCGTCTTGCCGTCGGAAGTGGAGTTGTTGTACATTATGGTTATGTCGCTTGCACGCTGCAAAAGGCGGTGGAAGTAGTAGGAATATATCGACACCTTGTTGTCAACGGTGGTCAATTCGTAGGCTTTCCGTATGTTGTACGGTATGAAAGAGCTGTCGTTGACACCCTTGGGCATATCCCCCTCGTTGCAGGAGAGCAGCAAAACGTGGTCGAAGTCGAGGTTTCGCGTTTCGAGAACGCCCATTATCTGCACCCCTTCGGCCGGTTCGCCGTGGAAAGGCACGGAGGTTGACTGTATTATCTGGTTGACAAGCCGTTGCAAAGTGACCACATCCACACACAGGTCGCCCGATGAAATGAGCGATTTCAGCCTGTTCATAATCGAAAACATGCGGAACAGCGACTCCTGGAGCAACGGATCGGTGGCCTCAGCCTTGCCCGCGCCAACGGCAATGGCCTTGACAATGCCCGCAACCCAGTCGATCATGCGTTCCGAAGGCGACAGTCCGTCGTCCTTGACGGCTGTGTCGAAGAGCATGGATGTGCGCTCGTCAATGCACAGCCGGCTGGCCGGGATGTAGTACATGGGCGGGTTGGTAATCTGCTTCAGCAACTCTGCGCAACTGTCTGACAGATATACCATATACGGATTGGCGAGTACCGAGCGCACAGCCTTGAGTCTGTACCTGTTGGAGTGGGGTATGTAGCCGGAAATGCGCAGGTTGAACAGTGCAGTCACCAGAGTACTTATCGGGGAGAGACCGAGCGGATAGCCTGTAGTTATGTTTACCGGCCCTGTCTCGCCTGGCAGACACCTGACAACCGTCTTCAGAAGTTTCTCACTGCACAGTACTATGGCCGTATGTCGCCCTGCCGCAATCCTGTCCTGCCCCCTCAGCCATGTGGAGATATGGTGTGCCTGGGCGGTCTCGGTGGGTGAGGCTATATAGGTGATGTCCTTTTGCCTTCGGAAGTTGTCGTATATGTCAGAGCTATTGTCCAGTTCGTTGGGGAAAGCGTCCAGATAGGCCGACAAATAGTGGCCGGCTTCGTTGTCAAATAGACCGTTCCTGCCGCCAAGGGGTGCGTCCGTGTTGACAAAGTGCCCGTTTACGGTGTCTAACCCGGCGCTTTGTGACGCTAACCGGGCGGTTTCCGTACCGTAAATGCCCCCTTTATGGATGTAATAGCGGTCGAAGTCCCAATAGAACGCCGCCTTGCCGTCCTTGAGGAGGCGGCTGAACAAGCGTTGCTCCACCTTTTGGAGCACGTTGAAGCCCACAAAAAGATACTTGTCGTGCTCAAAAACCACGGTTTCATCGGCAACTACCTTCCTGTAGAGTGCGCCTTCGTAGGCCAACCCCTCCGCTTCTATCCTCTTGTTGAACGCTTCGTATATGTCAAAGAAGTGGCTCCAGAGGTTGAGGAACCGCTTTTTCAGTTCCGAGCTGTGCTCTTCCGAGAAGTTACTGAAGAAACTGCGTATCACAGCCACCTGTTCCTTGGTGAGATACGACACGTCATCGAGTTCATGCAGGTCTCTCAGGTTGGCAAAAACCTTGCTTGCGTCTGCCAAATGCTTGTCTATATCGTCGAAATCTGCCAGCAACACCTGTCCCCAACCGTAGAAATGGTCGAGCGACTCATTGATTCCTGTACACTCAACGAAGCTCTTGTGGAGGTCACATATCAGCTTGAGCTGGTCTCCGACGACGAGTTTCGAGTGCTGCCTGTACAGGTCGCTTATGGTAATGTAGGCAGGCGACCATATCGGACGTTCCGCTTTCTCGGCAAGAATGGAGTTGAGAAAGAGCGAAGCACGCTTGTTTGGGAACACCACGGCAATGCGTGACAGGTCGTAGCCGTATTTCTTTATTATGTCCTCGGCTACACTTTCAAGAAATGTCTTCATACCTTTTCAATCTTGTTTGAGTAAACGAACCACAGGAAACCGCTGACTTTCTTGTGTCCCATGGCCGTAAGCAGGTTCATATACTCCCTTACTTGTGCCTTATATTCATCCTTTGGCTGCCCGAACTTGAAATCTACGACTATCATCTGGTCGCCATCGGTCATCACACGGTCGGGTCTGCGCTCCACAACCCGGCCTGTCTGCTTGTCCTTAGTCAGTATCGTACACTCGTTAAACAGCGTCCAGCGGTCGGAAAACCAGTCGGCCACGCGTCTGTCCTCAAGCCTTTCGCGCAGCATCTTGGCGAGTTTGTCGTAGGACTGCCCGTCTTCGTAGAGCACACCCTCGCTCTCCATCTGCCTCAACGCACCGTCTATGTCGTCGGTGGTGCGGATTGTGGAGAACACCTTGTGGAGTATCTTGCCGATACTGATGTATTTCTGCTGTTCATCGGCGGTGTCTTCACCGATGAAATCGCGGCTTTTATTGCTTTGACGAAACTCTGTCTTGGCTTCAAAGGTCTCCATTTTCAGCCGTATGTCGCCCACTGGCTGCATGAAAACGTTGGCCGTAGGCTTGCTCTTTCCGCCCTTTTTGCCTATGAAAGGCTGCCCGTATTCAAACACAGTCGGCACTTTTGCATCGTCACCGCCCGACAAAACCGCCCCGTCAAGCTCCTCTGCCACTTCCGGCAAGACCGTTTTGATGGTCTCGGAGCGGAAACTGCCGCCCCTGTCCGCCCCGATTACGTACAGATTGTGGCCGGCGCGCGTGAACGCAACGTACAGTAAGTTGAGGTTATCCACCGTGTTTTGGAAGTGTTCGTGGTTGTAATCCTTCTCAAACACCGTGTTCTTGAGTGCTTTTCCGCTGTATTCCACCGGCACAAGCGGCAGTTCGTTGAACGGTTCCCGGTCGGGCTTGCACCAGAGAACGCCCGTTTGCTCCAGCTTCCAGTCGCAGAAAGGAATGATAACGTTGTCGAATTCAAGTCCTTTACTCTTGTGTATTGACAGCAATCTTATGCCGTCAACATCGTCACTCTGTATGGTTTTAGCCCCCAAGTGGTCGTCCCACTCTTCCAGAAACACGTCTGTTCCGGCAAAACTCTCCTCCGCAAGTTTGCCAAGGCAGTCGTAGAAGGCGCAGACATACGCACTTTGCCCGTCCAAGCGGTCAACTTCAAAGATGGAATACAGGCTTTCGGCCATGTCATACAGCGGTTTTTGCACGAGTTCCTTGCGCTTGTTGACGAAATCTGGCGGCAACAGGCTGTCAAAGACTTCGCTGTCGGTGAGCAACTCGCTGTCCGGCACGTCCCGTTTCAGTATTTTCGTCTGGTAAGTCTTCACCAGAGCCGCCTTAACCAGCGTGTCGCTCTCGTCATGCAGTAGTCTCATGGCCATGACAATGGTGTTTACCGCAGGTGAAGCGTCGAGACGGAACGCCTCGTTCGACACTATTTGCGTGCCGGGAAGCCTGTCTGCAAGGTATTTGGCGATGAGTGGTATGTGCTTGTTGGTTCTTATGAGTATGGCAATCTGCCGTGCCGCCACCCCTTTCCCAGTCAGTTCCTCCACTATGTCGCCGACTCTTTCGAGCGTACCGGCTGTTTGGTTGTCAGCGGGCAGCAGGGTTACGTTGACATAGCCGTCGTTGCCGCGCTTTTGGGGCACCTCCTGCCTCACGTCACTGTACGCTTGAAGCAGTTGGTCGGCCTCGTTGTCATTGCCGTTGCCAAGGTTTTCACGCTCCAAGCGTGCCGCTCTGTCAAAGAAGGCGTTGTTGAACTCCACCAAACGGCGCATCGAGCGGTAGTTGACACCCAGGTTGCGTATCTCAAGCTGCCGCTTCGGATGTGGGAACTGGCCGGTTATCCCGTTGAGAAGTCGCCAGTCGCCGGCGCGCCACCGGTATATGCTCTGCTTAACGTCGCCCACTATGAGGTTTGAAGCGCCGCTCCGGCTCATGCACTCAAGCAGTAAGGTCTTGAAATTAGCCCATTGCAGGGTGCCCGTGTCCTGAAATTCGTCTATCATAATGTGCTCTAACCGGGTGCCGATCTTCTCGTAAATGAACGGAGAGTCGCTCTCTCCGATGAGCGAATGGAGTATATGCTGGGTGTCAGCGAGCAGGAAACGGTTGGCATCCTCGTTCATTTCGCGTATTTTCCGTTCTATACTGCCGAGCAGACGCAGCTTGTAGAGATGCTTGAGGGTAAGGTTTGACGACATGAAAGTGTCGTATAGGCGCGGTCTCTCCCTGCGTGCTTCGGCCAAAAGGGGCATCAGGCGTGCTTCTGCCAAGGCTATAATCTGCTCACGCTGCCGACTTGTCTTCGCAACCCAACCCTCCGGCGACTCCGAAGCGGCCAAAACGTAGCTGTTTTCTATGCTTTCATCGAACTTTCCTTGCCTTATTTTCAGGAAAAAGCCGGCCACTCCCGTCTTCTTTCTCGACAGATCGTCAACCGAAAGCCCCTCGGTTTCCAGTATTTTGAAGAACCTTTCGGCATAGTCATCCATGGCTTTCCGTGCCTTGTCCCTGTCGGTTTTCAGTCGTGTGATGAAGCCTTCGAGGAACTTTCTGTCCTCCATTTTAGCCATAAGTTGGCCTCCTGCCTCACGGTAGTAGTCCTTGAAGATGGTTCGACCGAACTCTTTTATGGGGCCAATCACGTTCCAGCTGTTGTTGTCCGCTATCTTTTCATATACGTACCGCATAATCCAGCCCAGCTCTTCCGACCGTTTGTCGAGGCTTTCCACAAGACTATCCACTGCAAACTCCTCCACTTGGTCGTTGTCAAGCTCGATGTGGAGGGTGGGAGTGAGGTCAAGTTCGCGTGCCAAGTTGCGCAGTACGCGCTGGAAAAACGAGTCTATGGTCTCGACATGAAAGTGGTTGTAGTTGTGAAGCAGCAGGTGTAGGGCTATACCTGCCCTCTTGCTCACGAACGAAGGGCTGGCTCCGAGTTCCTGACACACCTTTTTCATATAGTCATCCGAGTCTTCAAGCTGCTTCCAGATGCCGTACAGCTGGCTTAGGATGCGCCTTTTCATCTCCTCCGTGGCCTTGTTGGTGAACGTAACGGCGAGTATTGACTTGTAGCTTTGTGGGTTTTCCACAAGCAACTTGATGTATTCGGTGGCCAAAGTGAACGTCTTGCCGCTCCCTGCGCTTGCCTTATATACTGTAAGTGGTGTCCCCATGTTCTTTAATCTTTCGTTTGTGTGGTTTCATCCCCACCATTTCCTTGTTTTCTGTATTGCGTTGGAGTCATTCCAAACGTGGTTCTGAACAACCGAGTGAAGTACACCGGGTCGTTGAAACCTGTCTTATAGGCAATCTCGGCCACCGTTGTGTCGGTCTTTTCCAGCATCATTCTTGCCTTTTTCAGTCTGAAATCCGATACCAGCTCCTTGGGTGACAGTCCGGTAAGCGACTTCAACTCGTTGTAATACGATGTTCTGCTCTTCTTGGACACAGCAACAAGGTCTTCTATCTTGAGCGATGAGTCCGAGAAGTGGGCTTCCAGCCAGTCGAGTTGCTGCTTTACGAAGTCGTAGTCTGCCTTGTGTGTGAACGCTATCTCCTGCGGTCCTATCTTCAGCACGCGCATTTGTGCAATGCGGGCCAGCCGTTTTTGCCTCAAATGCAACAGGAATATGGTCGTCAGAACTATCATTGCGATGTAGAGCCATACCGCTTTGGCCGATAAAAGGAAGTGGGGCGGCACCTTTATCACTACCGAACACTGGTCGAAAGTGTCCGGGTCTTCGAGCATGAACGCCCTTATCCTCAGGGTGTAAGTGCCGGCTGGCAGACTGCCGTAGGCCGCTGTGCGTGTTCCGTCGGCATCTTTCCAGTTCCTGTCGTGGCCTTCCAGCAGGTATTGGTAGTGCACACGGTGCTGCAACTTGTGGTTAAGCGAGGCGAAAGTGAACGAGAACGGTGCGCCATAGCGCGGCAATTCCACCGCCATACTGTCGGGTGAGTAGTACCCAAAGCCCTTGCCGCCGCTCGCAACCGCCTCTTTCCCGTCTATGCTGAAGCCGGTTATCCGCAGCTTAAGTCCGTTTTTGGTTTGGCTGCCGAGCCGCTTTCTATCTACAATATAGTAGCCGTTGATAGTCCCGAACAGCGAGATGCCGCCGGGAAGCGTCAGGGCGCAACCCTCAGAGCACATGGTGTCATCCACTCCGTCCTGCACTCCGAAGCTGCTGACGATGCCTTTGCGGGTGTCAAACGAGCAGATGTTGTGGTCAGTGGCAAACCATACGTTGCCACGGCGGTCGAATGTGATGCTTTTCACCTCCTCTGACGGTATGCCGGTCTTCGCATCAAGTGTCTCAAACGCCCATTTGCCGTCAGCACCGCGCCCCTTGCAGCGGCTGAGTCCGCCTCCGTTGGTGCCTATCCATACCGTTCCGTCAGCGGAACAGGCCAGACACACGATGTCAGTGCTCTTCAGACCGTTGCCGGACGCATACATTCCCGATGCCTTTTCCGTCTTTACCACTCCGTTACGGCAGCTCATCACGAGCAGTCCGTCGGTTGTTCCCACCCAGACGTTGCCCTTCTTGTCCTTGGCCAGTGTCCTTGCCTTCATGTAAGCCCCCTTCGGATAGTGGCGCAGGGCGTTGTTGGCATTGAGAAACACCGCCTTGCCGTCACGCCGGCGGACGAGTATGTTCACTCCGCCGTCGTATGTGGCCACCCAGATGTTGCCGTTGTCGTCGGCCACGGAGCAATACACGTTATCCGAACTGATGCCTTGCGGGTTGTTGGGCGAGTGCCTGTAGCGCGTAAAGGCGTAGCTGCCGCCCCTGCGCACCATCTTTATGAGTCCGCCGCCCTTGCTGCTTATCCAGTAGTTGCCGCTCTGGTCCTGGCTGATGCCGTAGATGCGCCCCAAAGGTTCGCCCTTGTCGTCGGTGCGCAGCACGGTCTTTTGCCCTTTGGAGTCGGTTATTTGCAGTTCACTGTTCTTGCTGCCCACCATCAACAGCCCGTTGGCCTTGTCATAGTGTATGGCGCGTATGTTGTTGGCATACCTTTCCTCCTGCGAACTGAATGGCTTTACGAGAGCTATCGTGGGTTTTATTATCTCCAGACGCTCCAGTCCGCGCCGGCTTGTGGACTCCCAGACGATGCCGTCGGGCGAGACAAAGTAGCAGCCTACGGCGTTTGACAGGCTCCAGGCGTTCGACGGGTCGTTGTAGAAGTGCTCCATGCGGTCGGCAGAGCGGTTGTAGTAGCCGAAACCTCCACGGTTCATTCTCACCCAAACGGTGCCTTCCGCCTCGCAGACCTTTGCTCCCAGTGCGTCATCCTGCGGCACGAGCACCTTCTGGGTGTATGTTTTCACCGCTCCTGTGGCCGTTTCGAGTCGCGATACACCCCTGTCGTCGGTGGCAAACCACAGGTTGCCGTGGCTGTCGGCAAAGATTGAGGCCACCGACTTGCCCGTATGCCACGCCTTGAGTCGTCTTCCGTATTGGTCAAAAGCCACGATTTCACCGCTGTATGTACCGGCAAACATGATTTTCCCGTCGCTACAGAGACTTCTGATGCCTGTTTTCCCGATGAAACCTGCCTTTTTGCAGTGTTGGCCATCCAGTTTGAGCAGTCCGTCACGCGTTCCTATCCACACAGAGCCGCCCGTTCCTTTTGTCATACAAGTGACCTGTGCGGCTGTGTGCACCATTTCCGCCTTGCAACCGCCCCCGTCTATCCGCATTTTCAGCAGCCCTTTGCCGGCTATATAGGCCAGTATGCTGCCGTCACCCGTCAGGCAGAGGGGCAGGTCGGTCATGGTTTCGCGGCTGTCGAACCGGGTTCCGAGCGGATTCTCCATGCGTTCCGTCTTGCGGTTGAGCACAAAGATGCGCCCGTCGTACATTCTGAGCCACACATTCTGGCCGTTGTCGAGCGTCAGGTCGATAATACGGTTGTGCATGAAGGGCATCCTGCTGCCGAAACCAGTCTCGTAGTTGTGGAAAGAGAAGCCGTCGAAGCGTGACAACCCGTTCCATGTGGCTATCCATAGGTAGCCATAGCTGTCCTGTTTGATGTCCGCAATGGCGTTACTCGGCAGCCCGTCGTCGGTAGAATAATGGAAAAGGGTGGCTTGCAGCTGCTGTGCCCCGGCCGTAACGGTGTGGAAAACCGCCGCCAACAGGCTCGTTTTCAGCAGCAAGTGTATGTCGTGTATGTGTGGTGTGCGCATCTTTCGTCCGTAAAACCGCTGCAAGTTACTGCTTTTTCCCCTATTTCCGGCCATGAAAGGCAAGGAAAAAGACCGTGGCCGTACTGTTCTGCAGGATTTGCCGGGGGAGGCGCATAAAGCAGACCGCCGGGTCTTGTTTCGTAAATACCGTGTTTACGGGTCGTAAATGCCACACTTACGATAGCTAAATGCCGTGTTTACGATAGCTAAACGGGCGGTTTACGAAAGGCAACCTGACGATTAACTATTATTAAGTGTACCTGTTACATTCTTATATGCCAAATTCCGTATCTTTGTTCCGCCTATTTATTGACTCTGACACATATTATATTATTAACTCTAACATACGTTTATGATTATCAACCGAACCATTCCATTGCTCATTTCCGTACTCCCGCTGGTTGCGGGAGGGGCGTTGGCGCAGCAGAAGAAGGCCGCCGGCGCAGCCCAGACCCACGAGACAGTGTTCCTCTACAACCCCGATGCCAAGGGCGGAATGCGCATTGCCTGCTGCTCGGGCGGCGACTTCAAGGAGCAGGGACAGCTCTTTTCGTCCGACTACTCGCGCTGGGGCAGCGAGAAAAAGATGTATTCGCCCTTTGTGACAGCACTGCCTACGGGCGGCTATGCTGCTGTTTTCCAAGTGAATGACTACTCTCCGTGCTTTGCGGTTGCCTACTCTGACGACCTCATAACGTGGCGTCCGCAGGACTATCCGCACATGAGCGTCAACGGATGTATAGCCCCTGTGATACGCAACGATGGCAACGGGCGGTACTCAGTGCTGTTCCGAACCAAGCAGGGCGGCGTGCGGCAGACC
The DNA here is from genome assembly GCA_963636905.1 of bacterium. Lineage (GTDB taxonomy): Bacteria > Bacteroidota > Bacteroidia > Bacteroidales > Bacteroidaceae > Prevotella. Next base: position 14,562 of record CAVHML010000002.1, on the reverse strand, counting down.
ACAACCGACGCTTCTTTCCGCCACTTCTCGGCCGACAAGGAAGCCTCAGAGGCCGACTACCTGCGCATTTGTGCCATGCTTGACACCGCCAGTGTTGGCGGTAAGACCATGACAGGCAATATTCTGACCGTTGAAACGAGCCGGGTTGACAGTCTCAAGGCGTTCTTCGCCAAACAGGCAAACGACCTGAAACTGGCCGCAGAAAGCCTTGCCGACGATGGCAAACGGTTCGGACACCTTGGCGGAAAGGCTGTGGAAGCTACGCTTACCATAGACGGCAGCAAGGAAAAGAAGATAAGTGACAAGTTGATAGGGGTGTTCTTCGAGGACATAAGTCATGCGGCTGACGGTGGTCTCTATGCCGAATTGGTGCAGAATCGCGACTTTGAATACTCCGCAAAAGACCGTCGCGGGTGGACTGCATCGACCGCTTGGCGCACGTCAAACGGCAATCTGCAGATAGAAGAGGCCATGCCTTTGAGCAAAAACAACCCCCACTATGCCGTGCTGACCAACGACACAGTGTGGAATACCGGCTGGGACGGCATAGCTGTAAGCAAGGGTGAGACATACGATTTCAGTATCTTTGTCAACAATATAGACGGCAAATCAAAGGCGTTGACCGTGGCTTTGGTTGACGGAAACAGGGTGCTTGCCACTGCAAACCTCAAGACCAAGGGCAAGAAAGGCCAGTGGACGCGCTACTCACTCACCCTATCGCCGACTGAAACTGCCGCCAAGGCGGAGCTTAGACTGACCGCCCGCAACGGCAACAGGGTGGGTATCGACATGGTAAGCCTCTTTCCGCGCAACACATTCAAGGGACGCAAGAACGGTTTGCGCCGCGATTTGGCACAGAAGATAGCCGACCTGCATCCCAAATTCGTGCGCTTCCCGGGCGGTTGCATGAGCCACGGCGACGGTATAGACAACATTTACCACTGGCAACACACCGTCGGAGCACTCGAAGACCGCGTGCCTGACCGCAACATCTGGAACTACCACCAGACTCGCGGGCTGGGTTTCTACGAGTATTTCCAGTTCTGCGAGGACATAAACGCCGAACCTCTACCCGTATTGGCGGCAGGTGTGCCCTGCCAGAACTCCGGTCCTGACGCTAAAGGCTATGGCGGACAGCAGGGAGGCATCGACATGAAGGACATGCCGGCCTACATTCAGGAGCTGTTTGACCTGATTGAGTGGGCCAACGGCGACCCTGCCACCAACAAGTGGGCAAAAATGAGAGCAGAAGCCGGCCATCCCGCACCATTCAACCTTAAATATATAGGTATAGGCAACGAGGATATTATCTCCACAGCGTTCGAAGACAGGTGCAAAATGATATGTTCGGCCATAAAGGAGCGTTATCCCGACATTATTATATGCGGCACTGTCGGTCCGTTCCATACCCCTTCGGCCGACTATATCGAGGGTTGGAAGTTCACAAATGCCAACAAGGACATCCTTGACATGGTCGATGAGCACTACTATGAGAGCGTTGGATGGTTCCTTAACAACCAGCATTATTACGACAACTACGACCGTAACGCACCGAAAGTCTATCTCGGAGAGTATGCAGCACGGCAGGGTAAGGGCACAATAGACTGCGCTCTTGCCGAGGCAGCCTACCTTTGCGGCATTGAACGCAACGCCGACGTGGTGGAAATGACCTCTTATGCTCCGCTATTGTCCAAGAACGGCCACAGCAACTGGAGTCCAGACATGATCTATTTCGACAATACATCGATACAGACTGCGCCAAGCTACAACACTCAGCGGCTCTTCTCCACGTATGGCGGCGACCGTTACGTTGAGTCAAAGCTCGCCGTGGGCGACTCAACCTTGACAAACCGCTTGGCAGCAAGCGTGGTGAGGGACAGCAAGACAGGCAAACGCTATCTGAAGGTGGTAAACATTCTGCCCGTAAACCTCAACCTTACCATCGGCGCGCGCTCGCTTCCGCTCTCCAACACGCTCCGTTACGAGGGCTTTGACGGCAAACCGGGACAGGCAAAGGTGGGCTGCACCACAGGCAACTATGAGGTTCGCCAAGACGACAAGCTCACCATCACACTGCCCCCGTACTCTTTTAGGGCAATAGAGCTTTGAGAAAATGGTGTAAACCTACGCCAATATAACAAAAACCGGCTTCAAAGCCTCCTTTACAATGCTGTAAGGACGACTCTGAAGCCGGTCTTTTTTTGCTTGAAAGCCACAGCTATGACTGTCGAAACCGCAGCTATGGCTCATGCTTATTGGCGGAATAGGGGCGGTATCAGGCCAATGCTTCGGCCAGCAACTGCCGCTGTCGGTCGGTCAGATTGGTGGGTATCTTGACGTTATAGGTGATGATAAGGTCGCCAAACGTGCCGTCTCCACGGTCGTAACCCTTGCTCCGCAAGCGAACTTTGGTGCCATTTTGGGTCTCGGGCTTTATCTTCAGCTTCAGTTTCGAGCCGTTTTTGAGCTGAATGATTACCTCTCCGCCGAGCAAAGCCGTGCGCAGGTCGATGCCTACGGTAGCATTCATGTCGCCAGAGTGCTGCCTGGAACCGCCAAAGCCGCCTCCGAAGCTCGAAGTCTGCCTTCCGAAACCCGAAGTCTGCCCTCCGAAACCTGCTGACTGGTCTCCTGAGCGACGGCGGGAGCCGCCAAACAGTTGTTCAAAGAACGAGCTGAAGCCGCCACCGCCCGTTCCGAAGTTGGAAAAGTCGAAGCCTTCAAACGGCGAACCGCCCGACGAATAGCTGTAAGTGCCGCCAGTGCCACCTCCGAAGCCACCACCTGCGCCTCCGAAAGCCTCGGCCTGTTTCCATTGCTCGCCATACTGGTCATACTTGGCGCGCTTTTCCGGGTCGCCAATCACGTCGTAAGCCTCGGTAAGTGCCTGAAACTTGGCCTTGGCCTTGGGGTCGTCGGGGTGCAAGTCGGGGTGAAACTGCTTGGCACGCTTCAAGTAAGCGCGCTTAACGTCCTTTTGCGGTATGTCCTTGCTTACACCTAAAATCTTGTAATAGTCGATAAATGCCATGTGTTTAGTCCTTTCTTCATGTTCAGGCCGTAGCCTTTCACACCTTAAACCCAGCAAAAAATATGCCCGGAAGCCCGTCCGGTCACATTTTCTTAGTAATTTCGCACCACAAAGAAGCCCGTCTGATGCCTTGGAGCGAGGCTTCGCGGGCAAAAAACGCATGAGATATGGAAAACAAGAAGGACAGTTATTACTTTGTGTTCTGCCGTGGCGACCTGCTGATAGAGCGTCTGGCTGACGGAAGTTATACCATTCCGCACGGCACCGAACCGCCTACGGACATAGAACCGGGCACCAGCGTGCTCGAAGTGACACCTTTGGGCGACGCAGAGGTCAGGACTTACCGTATAGCCGCACCTGTTGCCGCCTCGGAACGCTATGAAATGTGCGGTCTGAGGGCGAGTTACTACAAACTGCCGCACAATCTGTATCTGAAAGCGGGCAAGTGCGAGGAGCTGCTCTACTGGGACGTCAACACCAAATACTGCGGTGTCTGCGGCTCACCCATGGCCATGCACACGCAGATAAGCAAGAAATGCACCGTATGTGGCAAGGAAGTGTGGCCGCAGTTGGCCACTGCCATAATCGTACTCGTACACAAAGGCGATGACGAGGTGCTGCTTGTGCATGCCAAAAACTTCAAGGGCAACTTCTATGGACTCGTTGCAGGCTTCGTGGAGACGGGAGAAACGCTCGAAGAAGCGGTACACCGTGAGGTAAAGGAGGAGACTGGACTGACCATAACCAACCTCCGCTACTTCGGAAGCCAGCCTTGGCCCTATCCCTGCGGCCTTATGGTGGGCTTCGAGGCCGACTATGTGTCGGGAAACATAAAGCTCCAGCAGTCGGAACTGGCCGCCGGAGCATGGTTCAGGCGCGATAACCTGCCCACAATCCCAGAGAAACTAAGCATAGCCCGCCGCATTATAGACGCTTGGTTGGGGAGAAAGCAAAGCTGAAGACACTGTCTCCCAGTCTGTTAGCCCGTCTTTTCGCTCGCAATCCGCCGGTTTTCCATATTGAAACCGCCGGTCTGTCAACCGTAACCCGGCCGTTTACGCACCGTAAACCGCCGGGTTTTGTATCGTAAATGCCGTGTTTACGACCCGTAAACGGTGCATTTATGAAGCGCAAACCGCCGGGTTATGAAACGGGAGTGCCGCATTGTTGGCGCCCAATTGTTTGCTTATCTCACGGAAAACGCTTATTTTTGCAGCGTGATAGAACTGAACAGACACATAGAGATACTGCTTCTCGACAACGACTGCGTAATTGTGCCCGGCTTGGGCGGCTTTATGGCGCACCATGTCGCCGCGCGCTATGACGTGACCGACGGGTTGTTCCTGCCTCCATTGCGCACTCTCGGTTTCAATCCGCAGCTCAAACTGAACGATTCCCTGCTTGCGCAGTCCTACGTGGAGGCTTATGACATAAGCTATCCAGAGGCTTTGCGCAGGATAGAGGATGAGGTCAGCGAGCTGAAGCAAAGGCTTGACAACGAGGGACAGTACGAACTGAACGACATCGGCACGCTTGGCGTGAACGAGGACGGCAACTATGTGTTTGAACCGTGCGAGGCGGGCATCTTGACACCGTCACTTTACGGTCTCAGCTCGTTTGAAATGAAACCGCTGGAGGGCGGTTCAGCAGTGAAAGAGTCCGGTTCGTCAGTCAAAGAGACCGCTGCTGCCGACAAGGATCTGGCTTCCAGAATATTGCCGATGCCCGTTGACGGTGAGGAAAAGGCCGGGGCAGAGCTTTCAGGCACTGCGGTTGACGAGGAGAACGAGGCTGATACGATAAGGATAAAGGTGGCTTGGGTGCGCAATGCTGTGGCCGTGGCGGCTGCGGTGGCGGCCTTTTTCATCTTCACAACGCCTGTCGGCAACAGCATCGACAACGGCTTTTCGGTCGGAGAGATGCAGAAAAGCGAGTTTATGGGCATCGTTTCCAATGCCGTTGCGCCCGACAAGGACAGGTCTCTGGACACTTCCGTAGTGAAAACGGCGGCATTGGCTGACGCAAAACAGGCGGTTTTGCCTGACAGTACCGCCCAGAAAAGACAGGAAACGCTTGCGGACAGGGCAGGGCAAAGGGACAGTGTTTCGGCGAAAACCGCCGCAAAGGACTATTGCATCGTGCTGGCCAGTCACGTCACGCGCCGCAATGCGAAGGCTTATGTGGACCAGTTGCATGCGGAAGGCTACGATCAGGCATACACATACGAGCATGCCAACATAGTAAAGGTGGTCTATGGCCATTACGAGGACGAGGGTTCGGCCTACAAAGAGCTGCGGAAACTGAGAGAAAGCGAGTACTTTGAACAGTCTTGGATATACAGAAAGCGATGAAAAGAGTGCGTTGTCCCAAGTGTGAAGGGTTCATCACGTTTGATGAAACGAAGTATGAGGCCGGCCAGTCGCTCGTTTTCCAGTGCCCAAGCTGCGGCAAGGAGTTCGGAATACGCATCGGAGTGTCGAAACTGCGCGCCACGCAGAAGGAAGAGACGCTCGATGAACATGCCAACGAGTTGGGTTGCGGTTCCATAGTGGTCATTGAGAATGTCTTTCACTACAAACAGGTGATACCATTGCGCTTCGGCGACAACACAATAGGCCGCTATATGAAGGGCTGCACGCTGACTGCTCCCATAGAAACCAACGACCCGAGCATAGATATACACCATTGCGTGATAAATGTCGGGCGAGACAAGAAAGGAAAGCTGAAGTATGTGCTTCGTGACGGGCCGAGTAACACCGGCACATTCGTGGATAACGAGATATTAGGCGACCGCGAGCAACGGGTAATTGCCGACGGCACACTGTTCACCATAGGGGCTACGAGCATTATACTCCGTGGTGTGGAAGCGGAAGAGTGACTTTCCCTGACCTGGAATGGCCTTTCTCCAAACCGAAGAAAGGCCTTCTCAAACTCCCAAACAGACTTTTTCCAAACAAAAATAGGCTTTCTCCAAGCTGAAGAAAGCCCCAATCGTACTTCTTAATCCAATATTTGCGGCTTCGCAAGCGGGCATTTGTTGGTGTTTACCCATTGCCTTATAACCTTGCAAGCGGGCGTTTGTGGGTATTTACCACTGCCTTATAACCTTGCAGCCTTGCCGCACAGGTATGCGTCGAGTATGGTTATGGCGGCCATAGCCTCCACTATCGGCACGGCACGGGGCAGTACGCAGGGGTCGTGCCGTCCCTTTACGGTCAGCAGTGTAGGGGTTCCGTCCTTGCAGACGGTGGGTTGCTCCGTCAGAATGGTGGCCACAGGCTTGAAAGCCACGCGGAAATAGATGTCCTGACCGTTGCTTATGCCTCCCTGTATGCCTCCACTGTGGTTTGTAGCCGTGGTTATCTTGCCGTCAACGCACCTGAAAAGGTCGTTCTGTTGCGACCCTCTTGCCGTAACTCCGGCAAATCCTTCGCCATACTCAAAGCCTTTCACGGCGTTTATGCCCAGCATGGCCGCTCCAAGCTGTGCGTGCAGCTTGCCGAACTCCGGCTCGCCCAGTCCTGCGGGGCATCCTTTCACTACGCAAGTGATTACTCCGCCGATGGTGTCGCCCTCGCTTTTCACCTCTGCAATCAGCTTTTCCATCTCTGCGGCCACAGTCTGGTCAGGGCATCTCACCGGGTTTGACTCTGCAAGTGCCAGATCGTAGTTGCGATAGTCGCCGCTCAGGGCTATGCCACCCACCTGCGAAGTGTATGCCTGTACCGTTATTCCGAGTTGCCGCAGGGCGAGTTTTGCCAAGGCACCGGCCACGCAACGGCTGATAGTGATGCGTGCCGAGGAGCGTCCGCCGCCTCGATGGTCGCGCAGACCGTACTTCTGTGTATATGTAAAGTCGGCGTGCGACGGGCGGAACACGTCGCGCAGGTTGTCGTAGTCGCCTGAATGCTGGTTGGTATTGCGCACTATGAAGCCGATAGGGCACCCTGTTGTCTTGCCGTCGAGCACTCCGCTGAGCAGTTCCACCCTGTCCGGCTCCTTGCGGCTGGTGGTTATGCTGCTCTGTCCCGGCCTGCGGCGGTCAAGCTCGTGCTGGATAAAGGCCGTATCCACATCGATTCCGGCCGGCATACCATCGACTACGCCCCCGACAGCCTCGCCGTGGCTTTCGCCAAAGGTGGTTATGGTGAACAGTTTTCCGTAAGTGTTGCCCATCGTTCGTTGTGTTTGTCAGTGTTTGCAGTGGCAGTCGTGGCTGTGGTGATGGCCACATTCGTGGTCATGGTCGTGGTTGTGGCATCCGCACTCGTGGTCATGGTCATGGCAACCGCACTCGTGACCGTCGCAACCGCAGCCGCAGCCCTCGCCACTCAGCCTGTTGGCCATGCCTTCTATCTCGCTGTTGGTGGCCTCCCGGCTCTCTGTCACCCGTCCCTCGAAGCATAGCGTCTTGCCGGCCAGCGGGTGGTTGAGGTCCATCTTCACCTTTTTGTCGTCCAACTCAAGCACACGGCCGAAGAAACGGTTGCCGTCCTCGTTCTGAAGCGGCACAATGGCGTCCTTGAATATGTGCTCGTGGTCGAAATGGCCGTTGATGCAGAACATTTCGCGGTCGAGATCCAGCACGTGTGCCGGGTCTATGTCGCCGTAAGCCTCGTCCTTTGTAAGCTCGAAGCTGAACGTTTCGCCCTTGGCAAGGCCGGCTGTCTTTTCCTCAAAGGCATCGAGCGTTATGCCGAAGCCGCTTATGAACTGGAACGGGCGTTCGGCTGTGGCTTCCTCCACTAACTCTTTCTTCCCGTCTTCCACCGTGTAGAGTTTGTAGGTCACGGCGATGTACTTGTTTTGTGCTTTATCCATGTCTTGAAAATATGCGTTTTGTCCTTGCAAAGTTACATATTTATATTAACATACTGCCAATTTGCGCGGATAAAGGAATGGGGAGAGAACCGCCCACAGGCAGTTTTTGCAGGCACTCGGTACTGTTGAATACAGCCAAAGGCGGCGTTTAGAATGAATAAGTGTGCCATTTACGGGTCGTAAATGCCACATTTACGGGTGCTAAATGCCGTGTTTACGGGTCATAGATGCGGCATTTACGATGGCCAAACGTGGCATCTGCACTCGCCAAGGGTGGCGTTTGCGGTTGAAGAATGTGTGGTTTCCGTGGTTTGCGGCGGCCTTGTCATACTGCCAGACTTAGCTGTATGTCGTGCTCACGAGCCATGCGCCGCAGGTTGATTATGGCATATCGCATACGCCCCAGTGCGGTATTGATGCTCACACCGGTTATTTCGGCAATCTCCTTGAACGACAATTCCTGGTAGAAGCGCATATATACGACTTCCCGCTGCGGCGTCGGCAGGTTGTTCATCATGTGTTTCACGTCGAAAAGCACCTGCTCGTTGATCACTTCCAGCTCCCTGCTGCCATTGACAAGCGCCGCATTGCGCAGGTTGGAAAGGTCGTTTCCCTCGCTCAGGTCTATGATATGCTCGTTGCGTTGCTGGCGGTACCAGTCCATAATCACGTTGTGTGCGATGCGTGTAACCCAGAACGAGAACTTGCCGGTGGCCGTGTAGCGTCCTTCCTGAAGGCGGGTTATGACCTTCACAAAGGTGTCTTGGAAGATGTCGTTGGCCAGTTCCTGGTTTCTCACCACGAACATTATGTAGTTGAAAATCTTGGTTTGGTTGCGAGATAACAACTCGTCAAAGGCTCTATTGTTGCCGCCTATATACAGTAAGGCCAACTCTTCATCGGTCATACCTCCGAATTTGTTCATACTTAATCGTATTTTTGTTACTTATTAAGTAAATGTTCAGCTATAGGCAGTCGGCTTTTTAATGGTTGTAAAACATATTGTTAACTCACGTGGCAAAAGTATATAAATTTATCATTCCTGCCAAATGTTTGCATAAAAAACTTACTTTTTCATGGCCATTATGCCCCATTTCGACAGTTTTCCGTGGCTTTTGGCGTGAATTATGCGGACAGGCGGCGCAGGAATGAAGGCCGTTTCCGTGACGGAAACCGCAGGGTACAATAGAGAAAAACGTCGAAATGACAGCCGGAAACCGCAGG
>CAVHML010000002.1:0-4946 GCA_963636905.1 bacterium | reverse complement strand
CAGTGGCTGTTTCGCCTGTCTTAGAACGCCACTTTGCCCGTCTTTCCGCCCTGACGGTAGATGTAGATGCCCTTCAGGCGGGCGGCGTCGCGCAGGTTGCTGAACGTACCCACCTTTGTTCCGCCTATGGTATAGACGGTTACGGGCTGCATATCGCTGCTTTGTACGGTCTGGGTGATGCCCGTGAGCACCTTCTCTCCGGCTTCCAGCTTGATGCAGTCCCACATTACGCCGCCGTTGCTCTTTATTCCCGACATGGTGAAGGCCACTGTGTTACGGCCTTTCTTCAGGTTTGAAGCCGCAAAGCTGCAGGTGTTGAGCACGTGCTTGCCGCTCTGCACACAGCTGCGGTATATTCCGGCATCGTTGCTGTGCTTCCACGTGGCCGTTTTCGTGCCGTTCACGCTGACAACCACCGTAGGGCTGTTAGTGGCTCCTGCCACTGAGGCCGTAAGGTGGGCGGTTCCTGTGTAGGAGTCGTCGAGATTGAAGGCCACAGTCCACGTTCCGTTCTTTGTCTGGGCGAAATACCAGTCGTCAGACTCCGTGTTCTGTCCTATCTCATAGGTCATGTCGGCCGGGGGAAGCGTCCACAGACCGTAAGTCCTTAGGGTGTCGCTGTAGCGGAAGCCGTCTGCGAGGCGGTTGTTTTGGCCTATTTGCCACAACTTGTGCTCATAGCGGGCCGGAGTCCAGTCTATTGTGCCGAGATCTGTCAGCTCCGCATCAACGGTGACACCGCTTTTCTCCATTTCGTCGGTCACATCGCCGGCTGTGGCGTAGGCATAGAGCGAGTAGCTGCCCTTGCGCACGTTGGGGATGCTGAAGTTTCCGTCCTTGTCGGTAAGGCTCCAGAAGATGTAGCCCTTGCCCTGTTCGTATATGTCCTTGCCCGGCTCGGCGAGAACCACCTGTATGCTGTCGCTGCGCTGGCCTGTGGTGACGTTGATGCGTCCGCTTACGATGGAACGGTCGAGCGGATACAGTGCGTTTTCGAACCATTCAAACGGCCATTGGCTCTGTTGGAGCGACGCCTGTGCCTTTGCGTCGGCCACCATGCCGTCCTTTGTGCCTTTGTTTAGGTAGATGAAGAACGGCCCGTAGAGCTTTTGCTCGCCCTCGGCGAACGCCTGGGCCGAAGCGCCGAAGTGTTCGCCCTGCAGCATCTGTATGGTTATGGGCGATTTGCTGGTGGCGTGTACTGTCAACTCCTGCCTCATCGGGCCGCCGTTGACCCATTCGTGGCTGCAGGGTATGTTCCATACGCCCATAATGTTGTTGGTCAGGCCGTGCAGACTGTCCCTTACGATGTACTGCGCCCAGTTGTACTTGGTGTAGATAGACCCGTCAGTGAGTCTGTAGGTCGCGTCCTGAACGGTATTCTCCGCCTTTTCGGCTGTAGCCATTTCAGTGTTTGACGGTATCTTGCCCCTCATGCTCTCATCCACATAGCCGTTGAGGAACGAAGAGCCGAGCCGTGTACACACGCGTGCCTCTTTCACATACACATCTGCCGAGCTTTCCGTGCCGTTGGCTATTATATAGGTATAGAGGCCGCTCACTCCCTTGCGCAGGATGTAGCCCTGCTGGAAGCGCAGTGCGGCTTTGGTGTTGCTGTATAGCACTTCGGCATAGTCGTCGGTCTGCTTTACTATCTCAACCGTTGAGGGGTCAAGCCCTACATTGCCGCTTGAGGTGGTGTAGTCGAAGTAGATGCCGCTGCTGGCGAGCAGGTTTGAGTTGCCGTTGTAGGCCAGAGAGCTTACCCGTCCGTTGGTTCCTATGCCTACAGTCACTATCCCGTTGGACATGGTTACGGCATTTCCGTTCTTTGTCAGCGTGACATTTGCCGTCTGGGCTGCCGCCGTGAGACTGGCAACGAGCACGGCCAGCGTTGAGAAAAGGTGTTTCATAATTGTTTTGGTTTTAGTTGATGTTGTTTATGGATGTCTTTCGTCATCAGACATTGGGACAGTGCTTACAGGTCTTTCAGCAACACTTCCCTCATATCCTTGAGGTATTTCGTGCGCGACCGTAGCACTTGCGCCCACTTGTCGTTGTAGTATTTGCCCAAAGGCAGGCTCAGCCGCCACCGTCCGTGCGACTCGAGGCGGTCAACCATGCCTCCCACGCTCATGCGGCTTATGCTTTCAGCCGGCATGAAGCGCGATGCAGCCCCCTTTTCGTCGGCACTTACCTCCACAAGAAGGTTGACTGTCGATAGGTCATAGAGCAGGTCGTTGACTATATGTATGGGTATTTCAGTCTCCCGGCGCAGCTCCAGCGCAGTGTAAGGCCGCTTCCCCTCGTCGAAACGCCTGCAGATGCGGCTCATAAGCAGGGCACACATCTGCATGCGGTAGCGGTGGCTTATGTCGGAAGTGTTCAGGTCGGAGTCGTAGTACTCCTGGTTCTGGTTCATGTAGCACAGCTCCGCACCGAACAGACAGATTATCCACGAGATCTGAATCCACAGCATGAACATCGGAAGGGCGGCGAACGAGCCGTAAATGGCGTTGTAGCTCGACACCCAAATCTGCGAGTGGATGTAGAAAAGTTGCAGCCCCTGCATGGCCACACCGGCGAGTATGCCCGGCACAATGGCGTTGGTGACCTTCACATGAGTGTTGGGCATGAACACATACAGGGCGATGAACATCAGCGACATTAGCACATAGGGGGAAATGGCGATGCAGAAACGCATCGTGGGGCCGAGTATCAGCAAGTCAGGCATGCTCTTTGACACCGTTGCCATGAACAGTGACAGTCCGGAAGTGAGCACTATGACGAACGGAAACATGAAGAACATGGCCAGATAGTCGGTGAATGTGCGGTAGAGACTCCGCTTCTTCTTCACCTGCCAGATGCCGTTGAACGCGGCTTCGACGTTGCTTACGAGCATCAAAACGGTGTAGAGCATGAACACAAGTCCCACTCCGAGGAATATCCCGCCCTTGGTATGCACGAGGTATCTGTTCACGAAATCGACGATAACCTCGGCGGCTTGGGGCTGCGACTGCAGCGCATCGCGGAACCAAATCTCGATATACTTGTTGTAGCCGAACCCTCTGGCTATGGCAAACACCACGGCGAGTATCGGCACAATGGCAAGCAGGGTGGAGTAGGTGAGGGCTGCGGCTTCGCTCACCACGCGCTTGGCGGTGAACAGGCGCACCGCCAGTATGCACCTCTTGGCCGCCTCGACGGGCAAACGCTGCCATATCGGGGCGTCGGACTGCGGCTTCTGCCATATCCCGGTGCGCAGAAACCTGACCGCTGACTGTACTTTCTCTCTCATAAAGGCAAGGTAAAGTGTGCTGTTTGACGCTGTTCAGACAATAAAGGGTGGGGTCTATAAATTAGCTTTGCAGGATTTTGAGACTATTTACGAGTGCATATCGTCAGCGAGCAAGGGAGTAATGCGGGCATTACGACCGAGCGAGGTGGCGATATGCACAGGAAAGAGTCCAAAAGACGGCAAAACGTAACCCATATTGTTTTGTTGTTTGTTACGGCGGTAATTTATAGAACCACCCTAAAAAGAAAGCACTGCCCCTGTAAGCCGGGTTCTGTTCCGCAGCAACGGGGCTGCGGCGTCTGCCATTTATCCAATCCGTGAGTCACCCCACGGCTTTAGCATTCTACCCTCCGCCGGAGTTAGTCGGGCGGGCAGCCCTCTGACGGCGGTTTACATGAACTTGCAGCCTCCAGCCGGCACGGCCCGCCGATCGCCCGGCGGCCGGTGGTCTCTTACACTCGCCTTCTCACCCTTGCCAACCCTACGGCTGGCGGTTGTTTTCTTCTGCCGTAGCCTACTGTCACCAATAGCTTCTATTTTCGGAAGTGGAGCGCCCTGCGCTGCCCGGACTTTCCTCCCGCGCCGCAAATAGGACGCCGGCGGCAGACCGGGGCACTGCTTTCATTGCGCAAAATTACCGTTTTTTCCGCTATTGGGCAAGAAAGAACCGTGCAAACCTGCGCTTATTCGGAAAACAACGCCCCGGCATTGATCGATTTTCGTGATGTTGCCACACAAGAAGCCATATATTAACCGACACCGCCCGACCTTAAGCTCTGCGCTTAAAGCCGGGCGGAGTTCGTAAATGTCAGTCCTTGGCTTCATGCCTTAGCCAAGAACCGATAGCATGGCTTACTTAACCATCACTTTCTTTATTGTTCCGTTGCTCATCTTCAGAATGTTCAAGCCCTTTGTTGGCTTGTCCGTCAGGCGACCATTGGTGTCGTAACGCTTGACTACCTTGTTCGCTCCGTTGCTACCGGGCAGACTGATATCCGTGGGGTCAAATCCCTCAATGTTGAAGAATGTATTCCATGGATAAGTTGTTTTATACCCCGAGACAGAATTTATTGGTACATACAGCGTGCAGTAATATTTGCCAACACTCCAAAAAGGATCGTCATAACATACAGGTGGGGTTGTACTTAGAGATGTTAATTTGACAATGGCACTGCAACCACTGAACGCACCAGAACCAATGCTTGTCACGGAATTGCCAATAGTGACGGTGGTCAGACTGGTGCAACCATTGAACGCATCCTCGCCAATACTTGTCACGGAATCGCCAATGGTAACGGAAGTCATGCCTGTACAATTCCTGTATCTATTACTGATTGATTATCAGTATTCTACACTTTAAACGGTAGAAAAGTGGCTATATGGATTCTGTTTAGATACAAACTGGGCGATATTTAACGTATTTAACCTCCGTTTACATCCTTTTCGGAGTCCGAGTATAGTATTTCTATCATCTCGTTGGCAATTCTGTGGTCAGCAATTCGTATGACATTGTTTGTTTCTGAGTTGTAGCCAAAGAAGTTAATATTCCCATACCAGACAATGGATTTGTCTATGATGGCGCATTGTAAGGTTTGTACCTTGTTGCACACCACATCTATTCCCGCATTTGCCAATTCCATCTCGTTAG
>CAVHML010000001.1:24617-38161 GCA_963636905.1 bacterium | reverse complement strand
TTTTGAGGACATCGGTTGCGGGCGTGACGTATCGGATAAGTTCATGGTCAAGTCCGGGGCTTTGGAAATGTCAAACGGGAAAGATTTTTGCCGTTTTCCTTACGGTTCTTTCGTCTTTTTTGTACTTTTGCGCAAAACTAATACCGCAGTACGGTCGGGGGGGTGCAGCCTCTACGGTGCGGAAAGCGGCAAGAAAAGCGAAAAACGACAGTGATGTCATGGACACAACCGGCAAGAAAGACTTTGAAAAGCTGTTCAGGGAGCACTATTCACAATGCTATTTCCTTGCATTCCGCATGGTTGGCGACGAGGAAGTGTCCAGAGACATCGTAAGCGAGAGCTTTGCGGCACTGTGGAACAGGCGCAATGAGGTAGAACAAGCGAAGCTCCTGGGCTATCTCTTGGTCAGTGTCCGTAACCGTGCCGTCAACTGGCTGCGGCAGCGCAATAGAATGGAGACCGTAGGCACGGGAGTTCTGGAGCGCATCTCGGATGACGAAGACACACAATGGTTGTTGCGTGAGCAGAGGATAGCCGCCGTCGAGGAGGTAATAGGCCAGTTGCCGGAACGGACTCGCCATGTGCTTGAGCAGTGCTACTACTTTCACCGCACATACGCCGAGGTGGCCGACGAACTGGGCATCTCTGTAAGTGGCGTAAAGAAGCATATCATTAAGGCACTGGCCACTTTACGCCAGCATTTTAACACAGATAAACATCAAAACGGTACCTAATCCGGGCACAATTCCGTCTTTTAATTGACAAATGTCTGCACAAGGCGGACAACTAATCACATGAATAACCGGCAAGAACATACAAACGATTTGGAAAATCTCCTCCCGAACGAGGACGAAGCAGCCATCATAAGCGAGGCCATAGCCCGTATGCAGGCTCCGCAACCCGATGTGGACGATGCGTGGAGGCGGCTGGAAGCTGTGACGGACTGCGGCAGTTCCGCACGGCGCATTAAGCCCGGATGGGCTGCTACGGTACTGCTTGTGGCCGCCGTCTGCACCGGACTCGTCTTCTTGGTGCACCACAAGTCGCCCTCGCCTGTGGCCGGCAGGACTGTCATCTCCTACGAAGAACAGTGCGACACCGCCGTCATGCTCACCCGCAACAGCCAAGTTTCAGCCGTCAGTCGCCCGTCATTGGCGTTCGCACCGGCACAGAAAGCCGACCGCAGCACGGTCTGTTCGATGGTCGTATTGAAGACTCCGCGCGGAAAAGAGTGCAACCTGACGCTGGCCGACGGCACCCGCGTGTGGCTCAATGCGGAGAGTGTGCTGGAGTTTCCCGAACAGTTCACCGGCAAGACCCGGACAGTTTCGCTCGTGGGAGAGGCTTATTTTGAAGTGGCAAAGGACGCCCGCCACCCGTTTGTGGTGAAGAGTCCGTTCTATACCGCCACGGTTCTCGGCACCAGCTTCAACGCCAAGGCATATTCGGAGCACTCCGCAGAGATAGCACTGGTAGAGGGACGAGTGAGTGTGTGCGGGGCGCATACAAAGAAAAATGTGGTTCTCACTCCCGGAAGCATCCTTACGTTCTCCGGCGACCACGGCTACAAGTTGCAGAGCATAGACACATATCCCTATACCCAGCGCAAGAGCGGCCTTTTTTATTACGACAACACCTCGCTACTCGACATTATGCTTGACTTGGCACGGTGGTATAACAAGACAGTGGTATTTGAGAATGACCGCAACATGGCCATGCGCCTGCATTTCGTGGCGGAGCGCAAGGACGCAATGGCCGACGTGCTGCACGAGCTGGGCGAGTTGGCCGGCGTGGGCATATCCGTCAGCGAGCACGAAATAACCATCCGATAAGCCTATACCTATAATAATATAGCGACAAAGGTATTGCCGTGGCACAATGTGCCGCGGCTTTGTTGTTGCCAAACAGGCCGTTTGCACCCCGTAACCCGGCGGTTCGCATTTGCTAACCCGGCGGTTTTTGACCCGTAACCCGCCCGTTTTTTTGGTGCTTACCCCCTTCTCTTATTGTCACGTCAAGGGCGTTGTTGTTATAAAAATGATACGTAATTTTAATAAAAACGTTGCAAAACGGTACCCATTCTGTCGTTTTATCGTCTTTAATGATGTAAACGGGTGCTAAAAGCGGGCGTGATGTCAACCGGCACCCTTCGCATTGAGAGATACAAACAGAATGTTTAACGTAATAGTAAGTTATGGAAAAAGAAAGGCTCAAGACCGTATTGCTTGCCTCCTTTGTCCTTTTGTTTGTGCAAGTGCAGACATGGGCACAGGGGCAGCCGGTTTCTTTGAAGTGTGAGAACATGGCTCTGACCGCCGCACTGTCACAGGTGGAACGCCAGTCGGGGTATTATAAGCTCAACTATAATTATGACGAGCTTAGCAAACTGCGGGTCTCGCTGTCAGTCAGCGGTGTTACCGCCCCGGAAGCCGTGAAGAAACTGCTCGAAGGCCATCCCTATAGTGTAAATGTGAAGGGCAAGTTCATCAGCATCAACCGTGGTTCCAAGACGCAACCGCAGGACGAGAACACCGCAACGGGACGGCTGTTTGACAAGAACGGCGACCCTCTGATAGGGGCAACGGTCAAGGAGGTGGGCACACAGAACGCCACTGTGACCGACGTTGACGGCAACTACGTGCTGCACAACGTCGCTCCGGGAAGCACACTCGAATACTCTTATGTGGGAATGAAGACCTATCGGCGCAAGGCATCGGCCAAGCGCGTGAGCATCTTCCTTGAAGACGATGCCACAACGCTGGGCGACGTGGTAATAACAGGTATGCAGAAGATGGACAAACGACTGTTTACCGGTTCTACCACGACCATCGACGCTTCAAAGGCCAAGCTCGACGGTGTGGCCGACATAAGCCGTTCGCTCGAAGGACGTGCCGCCGGTGTGTCAGTCCAGAACGTTACGGGAACGTTCGGTACGGCTCCCCGCATCCAGGTGCGCGGTGCAACTTCCATATACGGTAACAGCCAGCCGCTGTGGATAGTGGACGGAGTGATTCAAGACAACGTTATCGAAGTGAACACCGACAACCTGTCGTCGGGCAACGCCGAGACGCTGCTCTCTTCCGCCATTGCTGGACTTAACGCCGACGACATTGAGAGCTTCCAGATACTGCGCGACGGTTCCGCCACCTCTATATATGGTGCGCGCGCCATGGCCGGTGTGATTGTCATAAACACCAAGAAGGGTCACCAGGGGCGCACCAACGTCAACTACACAGGGGAGTTTACCATGCGCCTGAAGCCGAGCTACGACAATTTCAACATCATGAACTCGCAGGAACAGATGTCCGTATATCAGGAACTGCAAAAGAAAGGCTACATGAATCCCGCTGACGTGGCCAACGCAAGCCAGAGCGGCGTGTACGGAAAGCTGGCCCGGCTGATAGCATCGGGCGATGTTCTCAACACTGACGCCGGTCGTAACGCATGGTTGCGCACCCAGGAATACCGCAACACCGACTGGTTTGACCTGCTTTTCTCCAACAGTATCATGCAGAACCACTCGGTTTCAATCTCCACGGGTACCGACAAGAGCCAGCATTACGCCTCGCTCAGCCTTATGGAAGACCCGGGATGGTACAAGCAGAGCAAGGTGAAGCGATACACAGCCAATATCAACTCAACCTTTATCTTCTCCGACAAACTGAAGATAAACCTCATTGGAAACGCCTCAACCCGCGAACAGAGGGCGCCCGGAACGCTGAGTTCGGAAGTGAACCTCGTAAGCGGAGAGGTGAGCCGTGCCTTTGACATCAACCCTTACTCCTACGCTTTGAACACGTCAAGGGTGCTTGACCCCAACGAATACTATACCCGCAACTATACGTCGTTCAACATTTTCCACGAGCTGGAGAACAACTATATCGACCTGAACACCCATGAATTCAAGATTCAGGGTATGCTTACCTACAAGCCGATAGCCGGACTGGAGTTCAATATCCTTGGCGCAGTGAAGCGCGCAAGCTCTACTTCGGAGCATAACGTGACGGAAAACTCCAATCAGGCCAATGCCTATCGGGCAATGGACAACACTATCATCCGCGACTCCAACCCATATCTCTGGACTGACCCGAATGACCCTTACGCCGTCCCCGTGAGTGTACTTCCCGAAGGCGGTATATACGACGTGACAACCTACCGCATGAACTCTTGGGACTTCCGGGCCACGGTGAGCTACAACAAGGTTTTTGCCAAGAAACACATCATGAACCTCTTTGCAGGCCTGGAGTCTAACGAGGTGAAGCGAAGCAATGACTGGTCGCGCCAGTGGGGACGCGAGTACGAAATGGGCAACATAGGCAAGTTCGACCCCTCGATGTTCGACAAGCTCTCGCAGGAAGGCTCAGCCTATTACTCTGTCGGGAACGGTCTGGAGCGCACTTCCGCCTATTTCGGCAACGCCACATATTCTTATAAGGGACGCTACATAGTGAACGGTACCATCCGCTACGAGGGAACGAATACTTTGGGTAACGCCCGCAAGAGCCGCTGGTTGCCGACATGGAACATATCGGGCGCATGGAACGCACACGAGGAAAACTGGTTCAAAAGGTTCCAACCGTGGTTGAGCCACTTCACGTTTAAGGGTTCCTACTCGCTGACTGCCGACCGCGGACCGTTTGACATATCAAACTCTGTGGCCATAATAAACAGCCAGATAGCCTGGAGACCGACAAGCAGCGACCAGGAAACGGCACTGCGCATAACGCAACTCGGCAACTCGGAGCTTACTTATGAGAAGAAACACGAGCTTAGCCTTACGGCAGACATGGGATTCCTGAACAACAGAATCAATCTTGAGCTTAGCTGGTACGACCGCCGCAATTTCGACCTCATCGGTCCCATTACCGTACAGGGCGTGGGTGGCGAGATAGACAAGTATGGTAACATAGCCGATATGAAGTCGAGCGGATTTGAATTGTCGCTGAACACGAAGAACATCAAGACCAAAGACTTTGAGTGGGGCACCACTTTCCTATACTCACACCAGCATAACGAAGTGACCAACCTTAAGAACACCTCACGCATCATAGACCTGGTTCGCGGCAACGGCTTCGCTCTTGAGGGCTATCCCGTGCGCTCCATATTCAGCATACCGTTCAACAAACTTACCAACGAGGGTTTGCCGACATTCAAAGTAGCCAACGGAGAGATAACAACCGACGGCATAAACTTCCAGGAGTACGCTGATTTGAGCTGGCTGAAATACGAAGGCTCTTCCGATCCGACCGACTACGGTTCTCTGGAGAACACCTTTAGCTACAAGGGATTCCGCCTTAACGTCTTCGTAGTTTACTCCTTCGGCAACGTAGTGCGCCTCGACCCGGTGTTCTCCAACACCTATAGCGACATGACAGCCACACCGCGCGAATTCAACAACCGCTGGTCTTCGTCGGGCGAAGAAAACGTTACCACGGTGCCGGTGATACCTTCTCGCCGCCAGAACTTCCTCAATCCGAACCTGTCCGTGGCATACAATGCCTACAACTACAGCACCGAACGTATAGCGAAGGGCGACTTCGTCCGTATGAAGGAGATATCCCTCGACTATACATTCCACGGCAAATGGATGGCAAAGTTGGGTATGACCAACCTAAACCTGAAGATTCAGGCTACAAACCTCTTCCTTATCTATGCCGACAAGAAGCTCAACGGCAACGATCCGGAGTTCTTCAACACTGGCGGTGTGGCATCCCCGATGCCAAAACAATACACGTTTACAGCAAGAATAGGTTTCTAAACAGATGAAGATTATGAACATTCGAATATCAAACAAGACATATTTGCTGGCCGGACTGCTGTCTGCCGTGACGCTCAGCTCATGTAACGACTTCTTAGATGCCACCCCGGACAGCCGAATCACGGTAGATACGGAAGAAAAGGTAAAGGCTCTGCTCACCACTGCCTACCCTACGGCCTCTTATGTAAGGGTTGCCGAGCTTGCATCCGACAATGCCGACGACCTGAACGGCTCTTCCAACGGCTATTATGACCGGTTCTCGGAGCAATGCTTCCGTTGGCAGGAGGTAACGGAGCAGGACAACGAGAGTCCGCAGATGATTTGGCAGGACTATTACGCTGCTATCGCCGCCGCCAACCATGCCCTCAAGGCCATTGAAGATATAGGCGGCGCCAGTACAGCCAACCTTAAGGCTTACCGGGCCGAGGCTTTGCTATGCCGCGCCTACGCCCATTTTATGCTTACCAACATCTTTTGCATGAACTACTCCAAGGAACACAGCGCCACGGATGTGGGTATTCCCTATACAACCGAACCTGAGACAACGCTCGACCCCAAGTATGAGCGCGGAACTGTGGCTGAGGACTACACAAAGATTGAGCGTGACTTGCAGGAAGGCATGAGTCTGATGAGCGACGGCATCTATAAAGTGCCGCGATACCATTTCAATACAAAGGCAGCCTATACCTTTGCGTCCCGGTTCTACCTGTTCTACCAGAAGCCGGACAGCGTTATAAAGTATGCAACCTTAGCCTTGGGCAGTGACGCAAAGGGAATGATGCGCGATTATGATGCCATGGCCGATATGCCGACCGACAATATGCAGCCGCGCGCCCAGCGTTACGCATCGTCAGAGGAGCCGGCAAACTTCCTGTTGTGCCCGGTTTACTCCACAGACCAGTACTATTTCAGCGGTGCCACAACGGGTGCCCGGTTCAACAACAACAGTTACATCGGCCAGGCCGAGGAGTTCTTCGCAACACCGTGGGCTCCGGAGAACGAAATAGCCCAGCAGTCGCAGCAACTGTTTAAGTTCTACTGGTTCTACAGCAGCATTGCCAACAAATTCCTGCTGCCCAAGACCCCTGCATACTTTGAAGAGACCAACGCAAACACCCACACAGGATATTACCGCACCGTGTTTGTGGCCTTGAAGTCGGAAGAGGCTCTGCTCAACCGGGCCGAAGCCTATGCCATCACCGGCGATTATGCCCGTTGTCTTGAGGATATCAATACGTGGACAGGCAACTTTGTGGCCGACAGTGTGGAGTATAATACATATACATACGATGAAAACTGGAACTATATCTACGCCACGGCTCCCTCAAACAATCATCTGACGATGGAAATGATAAGGGATTGGGCTGAGAAATACGACTACTACCGTCCTGAAAAGCCCGCTCCGCGCAAGCATTTGAACCCGGATTGGATCAGCCTGACCGAAGGTAGCGACCAGGAAAACCTCATTCAGGCTCTGCTACTCATCCGCAGGATAGAGTTTTTGCATGAAGGTATGCGTTGGTTTGACATCAAACGCTATGGAATAAAGATATACCGGCGCCTGATAATCACGTCACTCAACGCACTGGAGCTTACCGACAGCATGGAATACCGTGACCCCCGTCAGGCCGTACAGCTGCCGTTTGAGGTGCGGTCAGCCGGTTTGCAGCCCAATCCGCGCACCTCTACCGCTACCGAGTCGGGCTACAGCCTGTGGCAACCGGGGCGCAGGGAGACATTGGAGATAAGGAAATAACAGCAGGAACTAAAAGACAGAACAATGAAAACAAGACATTTTCTTTTCGCGATATTGGCCTTTGCAGGACTGACGCTCGCCTCATGCAGCAGCGAAGACGACCCTGACTACGGCATAAGCGTCATAAAGGACACCCAAACGCCGGAGAACGCTCTCGACCGTTGGCTCTATAAGAACTACGTAGAGCCGTATAACGTTGAACTCCGTTACCGTTGGGAGGACAACGAGACGAGTATGGACTATATACTCGTGCCGCCAAAGATGAAGAACGCCATCCGTATGGCCAGACTGCTTAAGTATATCTGCTTCGAGTCGTTCGACGAGGTTACGGGAAGCACCCAGTTCATCCGTTCATACTTCCCGAAACTGGTGCATCTCGTGGGCAATCCCGGATGGAACTCCAACGGCAGCACCACCTTGGGCAGCTCTGAAGGAGGCTATAAGATAAACCTTTGGTACGTAAACCATCTCGGTGATGTGATATATGAGAACTGGGTGCCCAAGGACAGCGTCATTTACGACCGTGAGGAGCTGAACTCCACCTATTTCCACACCATTATCCACGAGTTCGGACACACTTTCCACCAGAAAGTTGCCTATACTACAGAGTTCAACCAGATAACCGGCACCAACTATCTGGGCGGTATGTGGACGTCATCGTTCGCCAGCGAGACCGATCCCCAGATATATGCGCTCGGTTTCGTGACCGCCTACGCCTCCTATAGCGCCGACGAGGACTTCGCAGAGACCTTCTCCTCGTATGTCTGCGACAGCGATGAGGAGTTCCAGGCCAAGCTCGACAAGGCGGGAACCGCCGGGAAGTCAAAGATAAACCAGAAGTTGCGCATCGTCAAGACATACTTCAAGGAGAACTGGAACCTCGACATCGAAGCTCTCCATGAGGCGGTTCAGAAGCGTGAAGCCAACCTTGCCAACGTCAACTTCGATGATATAAGCATGTAAAATGCATAACCCTAAAAGCAGAAAGACTATGAACAGCAACATTATAAGATATGGTTTGGTGGCCTTAGTGGCCGCAACCGCCGTGACATCCTGCCAGATGAAAGAGGACGACCTGTTCGCTGTTGACCCGGCAACGCGCCAGGACAACTGGATGGCCGAGTACCGCAGGGTGTTCAACAACAACGAATACGGATGGGCACTATATACTGACAACCCCACATTCGGCCGCCATCCTGCCGTATATACCTATGCGGTGAAGTTCGACCAGCAGAACTGCACCTTCTACAAGTCGTCTTCCACAGCCCATCTGCCCGGTGTGTCAACGTTGGACAGCGTTGTAAGCCAGTATTCGTTCAAGATGGACAACGGAATTGTGCTCTCTTTCGACACCTACAACGACTTTTTCCACTACTATGCCGACCAGTCGGAGTATTTCTCACAGGATCTTCAGAGTGATTTCGAGTTCTGTCTCGACCGCTATTCGGCCAACGAAGACACCATCTTCGGCCGCGGCAAGACCAAGCAGCTGCCCTTCTTCATGGTGAAAATGAAGACTACGCCCGAAGAATACCAGCGGCTTTCCGACGAAATCAGCTCCTATGCCGCCTATAATTGCGTGATGATTTGTGCCGGCGACACCCTTCAGGCCAGGTTTCTCAGCGGCTATCAAAACCTGTTAGTCTATTTCCCCGACTCCGTGGGCGGTGACGATGTGGAGCACATGTACTCCTACGGCAACCTCACCAACGGCATCTACCTCATGGAAAACTTTAAGTACAAGGGCAACACCGTGGTGGAGATGAACCTCAACAGGGAGACGGGCGAGTTTGTTGACCATGTTACCGGTGCTAAAATAGGCCCGAAACCGTTGTCCGACTACCTGTTCTACGGCACCAGCGACGACAGCTGGTTCTTCGGATACAGCGGTTTGGGCGACTGGACGAAGTCGCAGTGGGACGAAATGCGCACGGCCATGACCGCCAGCGGTACGTATAGCCCCGACAAATTGTACAATGTCACACTGCACAACGAGGGTGACGGACAGATGGTGCTTAAGTTTAACAAGTGGTACGGCAACGATGAGGTGCATTTCCACATGGAGATGAAGCGCGTAAGTGACAACGAACTGGCCTTCAGATACACGGGTATGGAGATGAGCGGGCGCGACTTCAGCTTCTACGATGCCGGCATGAAGCACGCCGTGGATGCCTTTGCCAAGCAGGATACGTGGACTACTTACCGCATAACCTATAAGGAAGGCAACCCCATGAACCCGTCCGGCATGATCTTTACCGACGAGTCCAACCCCGGAAACAGCTACTATTTCGAGCCGAACTTCCGCTATTATCACAACAGTATTTGGGATTGACGGTATGAGGCAGCCCCACCGGCTGCACCGCAACACCGCATCAAGGCCGGTTCACAGCTTCAGTGAGCCGGCCTTTCCCGTACCCTGTCTCTGCCAAGACTTCGGGTCTTGTGTCATAAACGGTGGGGTTAAGCACCGTAAATGCCCTGTTTATGACTCGTAAACGGCCTGTTTATGCCTCGTAAACGGGCACTTTACGGGCGGCAAATGCCCGGTTTCCGGAACTGGTTGTGCCTCAATGGCTTGCGGAACCGGGCTGTTTGGATTGCGAACTTTGGTAATTTGGCTTGTGAAATCTGCCCATTTGGCTCTCGCTATATGTGGAGTTCGCCCGCAAGTCTGCGCCCTCTTTGTGCCCAAATCGCTTTGCCGTTATGGCTATTTGCACTAACTTTGCAATGCAACTGAAAACTTTTCCTTTATGAAACACATTATTCCGGCTGCAGCAATGGCCTTGGCAGCGTTGTGCCTCGCCTCGTGCGGCGGCGAAAAGTTCCGCGTTGAGGGCAGTATAACCGGCGCAAAGGACTCGGTACTGTACTTCGAGAACATCGGAATTGACGGCATCTCGAAGCTCGACTCGGCCAAACTCGACGACAAAGGCGGCTTCTCGTTCAGCGGCAACCGCCCCGAAGCGCCCGACTTCTACCGCCTCCGCATAGGCGGACAGATAATAAACGTGGCCATAGACTCCACGGAGACGGTGGGCATAAAGGCCGACTACGCCACCATGGCCACAGCCTACGAGGTGGAAGGGTCGGCAGACTGCTCGCGCATAAAGGAGCTTGCGCTGATGCAAATCGCCCTCAGAAACAAGGTAGTGGCCATATACGGCAACGCCAACATGGGCGAAACGGAAGCGAGAGACAGTATCTTGAAGCTGGTGGCGGCCTACAAGGAGGAGGTGACGAGCCGTTTCATATACAAAGACCCCAAGGCTGCATCGTCCTACTTCGCGCTTTTCCAGACTCTGGGCAACACCTTGATATTCAATCCGCGCAACTCGCGCAGCGACATCCGTGTGTTTGCGGCCGTAGCTACAAGCTGGGACACCTTCTACCCGGGTGCCGGGCGCGGCGAAAACCTGCACAACATAGCGGTGTCGGGCATGAAAAACGAGCGGATAGTGGATGCGGACAACGCAAACGTGCAAATTGACCCCGCAAAGGTGGTCACCGCCGGACTCATAGACGTCACTCTTGCCGACAACAAGGGGCGGCAGCGGAGCCTGACCCAGCTCAAGGGAAAGGTGGTCATGCTGGATTTCCACCTTTTCGGCACCAAAGACTCGCCGGCACGCATACTGTCGCTGCGCGAACTGTACGGGAAATACCACAGCCGGGGGCTTGAGATATACCAGATTGCGCTCAACGGCGACGAGCACTACTGGAAACAGCAGACGGAAACGCTGCCGTGGATATGCGTGCGCGACCCGAAAGGCATCGAATCCCCCACCGTCGGCATATACAATGTCAAGGCTTTGCCGGAGTTTTTCCTCATAGACAGAGACAACAACCTCGTGAGTCGCTCGGAGCAGGTCGCGGACATAGACAAGGCAATCGAGGCCCTGCTCTGAAACAACCGTCGGCATTTTCCGATGAAACCTGCGGTTTTGAAGCGTCAAGGCGCAATTTTGCCCGTGTCGCCCCCTCCTTTTTTGTCTTTATGCCCCACCGTTTTTATCCGTTGACCTTTTCTTTGGGTGTAAAAACTTTGGATTTCCGCCGTTTATCTCCACCTTTGCAACACCATCAATGTGCAAGATGATACCGGGAAACGCACCACACCTCACGCATCATGCCGCCACATTGGCCTTGCTTTTGGCTCTGTTGGCAGGCTGCAAGGGAAATGAGACGACGATAATACTGCCGGACGGCATCAGTATAGAGGCCGGCGACGTGGTGCTAAGGCGCGGCTGCGGGCTGACAAGCAGGTTTGTCATCATGGCCGACGAGGGCGGTTCCTACTCGCATGTGGGCATTGCGGTATGCGACAGCGGGCGCATTATGATAGTTCACGCAGTGCCTGACGAGCCTGACTACGACGGTGACGTGGACAGAGTGAAGAGGGATACGCCCGAAAAGTACTTCTCTTCCATCAACGCGGAGGCGGGTTGCGTGTTGCGGCACGGCGACAGGGCAGTGGCGGAAAGGGCTGCCGGAGAGGCAGAGGCGATGTTCCGCCGGCGCATACCGTTCGACCACGACTACGATAGCGGCGACACAACCAAGCTATACTGCTGCGAACTGGTTGAAAACGCATACGCCAAGGCCGGCCAACCGCTCGTCGGAAAGGGACAACACAACGTGAACCTGCCTGGAATGAGGCTGCGGAACGTGGTGTTCCCGTCCGATTTCCTCCGCTCAAGCGCCCTACGGACAGTGGCAAGGTTCGGCAAACCGGACAACTGAACGGCACTTCAGGGACGGCAAGGCTCCGCCTGAGTGACTCTACATACCTTATTTATTAACTTAAAAACCATATCATTATGAAAAAACTCTTAGGTTTGGCAACAATTATCATGGCAGTCATGCTACTGGCAGGATGCAGTGACAACTCGCCAAAGGGCGTTGCAGCGAAGGCATTGGACTGTATTATCGACAAAGACTTCGCCGGTTACGCCGACCTTCTCTACCTCAAAGCAGACGGAAAGGAAGACATTGACACCCAGAAAAAGGCTATTTCATCGATGCTGGAGGACAAGTATGACAAGAGTCTTGGCACGAAAGGCGGCTTGAAATCATACGAAATACTCGGCGAAGAGGTCGATGAAGACGGCAAAAAGGCCGTGGTTAACGTGAAATTGGTGTACGGTAACGGCGAGGAAAAGGACGGCGAAACCATCGAACTGCGCAAGGACGACAGCGGAAACTGGAAGATTGACAACGGAAAGTGACCCTGCACAACCTCTATAATGGCGGACTGCGCATATAGACTGTGGCTATACAGTTATAGACCATAGGCTATACAGTTATAGAGCATAGGCTATGGATTATAAACCATAACGACTGCAACCTTCAGTCCGCCGACTGTGAGAACAAAGAACCGAAGTAACAAAAACAAACGACTATGAAAAGGACAACAAGACTTATGGCTGTGGCCGTCGCTGCCATGGCTCTCGGAACGCAACCGGCCTGTGCACAGTTCGGAAAGCTGCTGAAGAAGGCCCAGGAGGCGGTAAGTACAGCAACCAACGCGACAGACCAGGCCTCTACTGTGGCCAACGGCGGGGCTGTAGTGAAGCTTGACAACGGCGGAACCATGACTTACACGCAGAAAGACAAGGTGGAATTTGAGCTTGTCGGTGTGTATGGCAAGAGCACATCGGCCAACTACGGCACTGTGTATGCCGTTTTCAAGGTGAAAATGATTGCCAACAAGAGCAAAATCAAGTTCGGCGGAACTACAACATCGGCCTCCGGGAACATAACCCCAAAGGCTATAGACACCAACGGCAATGCTTATGACACAGAGTTCAAGGGTAACGTGTCCCAAGAGTACGATGTCGTAGAGGGAACGTTCGTTAACTTGAAACTTGACGGGCGTTGCGAATTTCAGAACGTCAAGAAGAGCGCCACAACCATGCAGGTTCTGCGCATGCCGTTCTGGCTTGGCTACGAGCAAGACGGCGTTATAACGCTCAAGGACGTGCCTGTGCAGTGGGATGTGGAGCCTTGACGGCACGCGGGAAGGCACAT
>CAVHML010000001.1:18686-24477 GCA_963636905.1 bacterium | reverse complement strand
AACTATCGGTTTTGATGCTTGGGCGCTTGCCTGAGACTTGAAACTGCCTATTATTCTCTCAATTAAACCCAAGTCCGCTGTTCCTATCTTTACCGGAACGGCGGACTATTCTTTTGCCTTTTCCGCACCGTTGTCGCGGAAATGGCCGGGAGTGTGGCCGGTAAACTTGCGGAAGGCGCGGCGAAAGGTGGACAAAGAGTTGAATCCGCTCTGCCGGGCGATGTATTCGAGGGTGTATTCCGGGTGGTTTGACACGAGCGGCACGCTCTCTTTCTCTATCCTAAGCGCGTTCACGTAGTCGTAGAACGTGGTCTTTCTTGTGTTTGAAAAGTAGTTGCTGAGGTAGGTTCTGTTCGTGTGGAGCTTCCTCGCAAGGTCACTTAGCGACAGATTGGGGTCGAGCCAGAGTCGCCCGCGCTCCATTGTCGCATCGACACTCTCGGCGAAAGCGTAGCTCTTTTCCGTGGTTGCGGCTGCGCAAGCGTCTTCTTCCTCCACGTTTCCGGCCTCGTCGGGCACCACGGGGCGCAGGTTGCGGCAGTGGAGATACATCAGATGCCACAGTGCGATGGCCACTGAGTAGTACAGACAGTCCATCCACACGTTGCCGACGAGCGATATGAGCAGCCAAAGCAGTTGCCCGAGGAAGCACAGCAGGTAGATGTAGCTCACCCAACTGATGTCTATTCCGTCGATATTGGAGTAGTTTGCGCGTATGTAGCTGGTGTATTTGTAGGCGTTATAGTAGCCTATGAGCAGGACGGCAAGGCCGAACGCGCTGAGAAACCAGGCGTAGGCCGTCATCAGACCGTGGTTCGGGTGTGCGAAATAGGCCGCCGAAAAGGCTGCGAACGGCAGTGACAGCAGTGCCAGACGCCGCCAGTTTGCCCATCCGGGGCGCGTTATCTCGAACAGGAGTGCGGCATAGGCTATGCCCGACCACCCGTCTATGAGCATCACGAGGTCGAGTGTGGAGCGGCAATACCGTCCGGGAAAGGTGAGGAAGAGGTCTTTGGTGTTGGAGAGCACCCAATAGAGGAACACGCAGCCGAGCACTTTGTGCAGCCGTGTGGCCGTCTGCCGTCCGCAACACAGCAGGCGACAGGCAATGAGGGCGTAGTAGGCTGTGCCCAGTCCTATGAAAAAGGCCGTTATGTTAAGGGTATAGCTCATCGCTCAGGCTTCTTCGCTTGTATTGTATCCTGCGGTAACATCCGCCAAAGGAGGTTTCCCGCAGCCGCCGATGCCCGGTTCCGTTCTTGCCGGTGCGCGGCTTTATGATTGTTTCTCTTGGGTTTTACTTGAACATCAGCGTGGTCAGCTGTTCCTCGGCGAACACTTCGTTGGCCACACTCTGCAGGTCGGCGGGCGTAAGTGCGTCGATTTGGGCGAACAACCGCTCCACATCCTTCTTCCAACCGTAGTGGAGATAGCTCTTGGCAAAGCCGAGTGCGAAGCTCTCGCGGTTGTCTCCGGCCACTGCCACCTGCCCTTTCAGCTGTTTTTTGGCCGCATTCAGCTGCATTAAGCTCATGGGGCGCAGCATCAAGCGGTCGAGTTCCTTGCGCACAAGCCTCCTGCACCGCCCCACATCGTGGGGGTCGCAGCCGAAATACACGCCCCATACGCCGGTGTCGGTGTAGTTTGTCATGGTGCTCTCGGCGGTATAGACCAGTCCGTTGCGCTCTCTGAGCGATATGTTCAGGCGTGCGTTCATGCCGGGGCCGCCGATTATGTTGTTCAGAAGGTAGAGTGCCAGGCGTTTTTCGTCGAATACGCTGTAGGCTCTCGTGCCTATGATGACGTGGGTCTGGTGGGTTCCCTTGTCCACGGCCAGCTCCTGCGGACTGTATGGCGGCAGTTTTGCGGCGGCATCCTTGGCAGTGTCTATCTTGGGCGCACCGCCTTCGATGCCCGAAGTGGCGTATCGCAGCAGCCGCACGAGCTTTCCGAAGTCTATGTTGCCGTATGCGAAGAACACGGCGTTGTCCGGGCGGTAGTAGCGGCGCGTGAAGCGCATCGCGTCGAGGGTGGTGTAGGTGCGCAACTGGTCGGCCTGTCCCAGTATGTTGTGCCCTAACGGGTGGCCGCTGAACACCATGTTCTCGAAATCGTCGTAGATGAGTTCCGCAGGTGAGTCGTTGTAGCTCTCTATCTCGTCGCATATCACCTCCACTTCCTTGTCTATTTCCTGCTGGGGGTAGCGGCTGTTGAACACAATGTCGGTAAGCAGGTCCACTGCACGCGCCATGTGCTCGCCCAGAATGGACACGTAATATACCGTGTCCTCCTTGGTTGTGAATGCGTTGAGGTCGCCTCCCACCCTCTCAAGGCAGTTCAGGATGTGCCATGCCTTGCGTTTGTTGGTGCCCTTGAACGTGGTGTGCTCGCAAAAGTGCGCCAGTCCCTCCTCGCCGGGCAGCTCGTCGCGCGTGCCGGCGTTGATGCCGTAGCCGCAATAGAGCACAGGTGAGGGCGACGGGAGGTGTATTATGCGCAGCCCGTTGGCCAGTGTAAATGTGTTGTAGTCCATGTTAATGCGGTGCAAAGGTAGCGTTTATAAAGGAAAGGGCAACGCCCCGGCGGCCTGTTTTTGCCGTTTCCGGGCAAAAAGTGGGACGCTTCCGTGCGACAAGGGGATGCTTCCGCTTGCCAAAGCGGCGGTTTACGGGTCGTAAACAGCCCGTTTACGGTGCATAACCCGGCGGTTTGTTGTGCGTAAACCGCCGCTTTACGCCCGCCGCCTACGGCAACGACTCCGCGAAAGGCATGGCACGGGTGCGGAAATGTGGCCTGTGACGGGAGGCTTCATGCCCGGTTCTGCGGCGGCAACCGGCAGTCTGCATCCAAGAAAGGCCGAACCTGCAAATTGTAAGCCAAACTCTGCTTTTGAAAACAAATTGCGCAATTTTGAACATCTTTATCAAATAAAGCATTATCTTTGCACCATAATAACTTTTACTCACATCATTAAAATTAAAAAACATGAAGAAATTTGTATTCAAGTCGGTGTTCTGCCTGACTTTGGGCGCAGTGACAATGTCGTCATGCATCGGTTCTTTCGGTCTGTTCCACAAGCTGCTCAACTGGAACAGGAACCTTAGCGGGAAGTGGCTTAACGAGTTGGTGTTCATCGTTATATCACCTGCGTACAGCGTCTGTACGCTTGCCGATGTGCTTGTGCTCAACTCAATAGAGTTCTGGACAGGAAAGAATCCCGTAAGCAAGGTGGGTACTACCAAAAACGTATGGGGTAAGGATGGCCGTCAGTACGCTGTGAAGACCCTGAAGAACGGTTATGAGATTACAGACCCCACAGGTGAGAAGACGAGCTTCGTGTATAACAAGGAGTCAAAATGCTGGTCTATGGAAGCCAACGGCCAGATTCAGGAGCTTTTCCGCTTCAATGAGGACGGAACAGTGCAGGCTTGTCTGCCCAACGGCGAACGTATGAATGTGGCTCTCAACGATGGTGGCATGTACCAACTGCGCATGGCAGTGAACGAAGGCACATACTTCGCAGCAAGATAAACCGTATATACAACGGCAGTCCGGCACGGCTGGTTTCCCGAACCGTCCGGCAAAATGACGGAAAAATCCCCCGGCGCACCCGAAGATGCACCGGGGGATTTCCTTTTCCCGTGGCTTTGGCGGATTACTCCGCGCCTATCTCGTCGAGCAAACGGTCGGCTTTGCCCCATTTGTCCATCATGTAGAGCACGTAACGTATGTCCACACCGATGCAGCGCGCCAGCTTCGAGTCAAAGAAGATGTCGCTTGAGAGGCTGTCCCAGTTGCCATCGAAGGCCAAACCGATAAGTTTGCCCTTGCCATCGAACATGGGTGAGCCGCTGTTACCGCCCGTTATGTCATTGTTAGTGAGGAAGCAGAGCTGCATCTTTCCCGTGGTTTTGTCCTGATAACGCCCGAAATCGCCGGCGGAAAGCAGCTCGTGCATGACAGGTTCTGCATAGTAGTCAACCACCTTGTCGCCCGTTTTCATCTTCTCAACGATGCTTTCGGCAGTGGTATAGTAGCCCGACGGCTGGCCGTTGAGGCTGAATCCGCCCACCTGACCGTAGCTCAGACGCATGGTAAAGTTGGCGTCGCTGTAGTGCGGAAGGTCTTGTTCCATGCGCAACTTGGCCGCACAGAGGTAGCGTTCCTGCAAGTCTATGGAGTCAGCAATGGCTGCGAGCGGCGCTTTCAGGTCGGCCAGCATCGCTGTAATGTCGAGTCCCATCTGCACACCGGGGTCTTTGTCGAACGATTTGCGGTTGATGTATATCTTCTCCCCGCGCTTCATCAGTACGGAGTTGGCCCACAAGTGGTCAACATACTTGGTGTAGTCGCCGCCAAACTGCGTGTCTATGGTCTTGTAGAAGTCGGGCAGATACTTTGAAGGCACGTTTTCGCGGTAGTTTTTCAGCAATACGGCATACACCTCCTTGTCGGTTGCCTCGTCCCAAGCGTCGCTGTTGTCCTCAAACTCGACGTATTGCTTCCTCTTTTTGTTCTTCGGACCTTTCACTTCCATGCCGTTGTGCACCTTTATGGCGCGCGTTGCCAGCTCGTTGGTGCGGAAGAAAGTCTCGCTGAACACCGTGGCCGCGCGCACTATGTCGAAGCGTTTGTCATAAAGACTCTTCAACACGCCGAAGTCAAGCTGCCCCTTCATGTAGCCGGTGGAGTCAACGAAGTGCGCTATCCTGGCCTCAAAGTCAGCCTTTTGGCGTATCAGACCGACGCTGTCTATACACCTGTTCATGCCTATGGAGTTCTTCCAGTAGTTGGAACTGTTGGCGTATTTGGAGTCATACTTTATCCTTACGGCCTCGCTCGCCCTCATGTGGCGTATCATAACGTCCTGTTTCACTCCCCTGACCTGTGCCCTCGGCTCGTTCTTGGCGTCTCTCCGCTCGCGTATCCCGTAGGAAGAGAGGTAGCGGCTGGTGCTTCCGGGATAGCCAATGGTCATGGAGAAGTCGCCTTCCTTGTAGCCTTCGAGCGAGACAGGCGCCCATGTGGTGGGGTGATACGGCACGTTTTCCTTGCTGTACTTGGCCGGTCCGTTGGTCTTAGGGTCGGCATAGATGCGGAAAACCGAGAAGTCGCAGGTCTGGCGAGGCCACATCCAGTTGTCTGTCTCGCCGCCATACTTGCCCATAGACTTGGGTATGGTGAACACAAGGCGCAGGTCTGTGAAGTCGCGGTAGGTGGTTGCGAAGTATTTGTTGCCCTCATAGAAGGGCTTAATCTCCAGTCTCAGGGTTGAATCCTTTGCCTTCACGGCCTTCGACCACGCATTTTCTATCGAGTCGAGGAACTCTTCCTGCCTCGAAGGCTTCATGTTGTTGATACCCATACTGTCGAGTTTGGGCGTTATGTCGCACTGTTCCACCATGAAACTCACGAACATGTCCTCGTTGGGCAGCTCTTCGGCGTAGCTCTTGGCATAGAATCCGTTGAGCATATAGTCGTGTTCCACCGTGGAATGGCTGCGTATGGACTCGAAACCGCAGTGGTGGTTGGTGAACACCAGTCCGTTTGGCGACACCACAACGCCCGAACAGTAGCCGCTGAAGTTCACTACGGCGTTCTTAATGGCGTTTTCACCGCCGTAAAGTCCGTCGTAGGGCAGCGAGTAGCCCTCGGTTTGCATCTGGTTATAGACCGCTTGCGGCAGGTTATAGAGCGTCCACATGCCCTCATCTGCCTTGGCTGCGCCCACAGAGAGCAGGGCTGCCATCAACAAAGTAGCTTTTTTCATCTTGTGTCTTTATCTGTTTTG
>CAVHML010000001.1:15103-18592 GCA_963636905.1 bacterium | reverse complement strand
AGGGGGAAGTCGCGCTTCACCAAATAGGCGGCAAAGACGCACAGAAGAGCCGTGTTGACACACAAGGCCGCCCAAGCGGGAAGGTGGGAGTTGGCGCAATCCATGCCGAAATAGAGCACTGCGGCCAAGGCAACGTATGCCATAATCTGCCTGACGGGATAGTTTATGGGATAGTAGCGCTGCCCTACGAAGTAGCTCGTGAGCATTGCCGTGGCGTAACCGGCAAAACCAGCCCATGCGCAAGCCATGTATCCGTAGCGCGGAACGAACACTACGTTGACCGAAACCAGCACTGCGCAGCCGATACCCGAGAACCAGGCGCCCCAAATGGTGCGGTCTGTCAGTTTGTACCAGAACGAAAGGTTGAAGTAAATGCCCATCATAATCTCCGCAGCCATGACTATCGGCACCACTCGGAGCCCCTCCCAGTAGTCGCGTCCGATGATGTATTTGAGCAAATCCATGTAACCTATCACCACCAGAAAGGCCATCAGCGTGAAGACAATAAAGTATTTCATGGCCTTGGCATAGGTGTTCCTGTTGTCTTTCTCCTTTGCTTTGCCGAAGACAAACGGCTCGTAGGCATAGCGGAACGCCTGGGTTATCATGGCCATAATCATGGCTATCTTGGACGCAGCGCCGTAGATGCCGAGCTGTTCGTGGGCGTTTTCACCTTTATATATATAGGGAAAGAGTATCTTGTCGGCCGTTTGGTTGAGTATGCCTGCTATGCCGAGCACCAGTATAGGCCACGAATACGACAGCATACGCCGCAACATGGTGCGGTCAAACACGTACTTGAAGCCTGTCAACTCGCGCCAGAAGAGGAACGTAACGGTGCCTGTGCAGGCCAGATTGATATAGAATGCGTAGCCCACATCGGTCGGTTTGCCGGTGAAACCGGGCATTATGACGAAGAAGAACACGTTGAGTGCGATGTTCATAACGATGAACGAGAGCTTCAAAACGGCAAACTTAATGGGTCTTTTCTTGTAGCGCAGATAGGCGAAAGGTATGCATTGGAATGCGTCGAGAGCCACTGTGACGGCCATAACCCACACGTATGAGGGGTGGGAGGCGTAGCCCATGAACGATGAAATGGGCGAGATGAACGCCAAAACCAGTGCCACGAAGAGCAGCGAAGTGGCTCCTACCGACAGCAGAACGGTGGAATAGACCCTCTGCGCATCCTCGCCTTCCTTGTTCGCGAAGCGGAAAAAGGTGGTCTCCATGCCGTATGTAAGCAGCACGAGCAGCAGGGCTGTGTAGGCATAGACGTTGGTTATCACTCCGTAGCCGCCGCTTTCCGCCGACAGTTTGGCCGTGTAGAGCGGCACAAGCAGGTAGTTAAGGAAGCGTCCCACTATGCTGCTCAGTCCGTAGATGGCCGTATCCTTGGCCAAAGATTTCAGGTTTGCCATAGTTATGCCGTTACATTATTATATATAGGTGTGCCTTTCAGCCGCCCGGAGGGTCAGAAGAACATATAGCATACGGCTATTGCCGCCACCACACCGGCCAGGTCGGCAAGCAAACCGCAGGCAACTGCATGGCGCGTATAGCGTATTCCGACACTGCCAAAGTACACTGCAAGGATGTAGAACGTGGTGTCTGTGGAACCTTGGAACACGCAACTCAACCGTCCGACGAACGAGTCGGCGCCGTAAACCGTCATGGCGTCAACCATCATCCCGCGCGCCCCGCTGCCCGAAAGCGGCTTCATAAGAGCCGTGGGCAGTGCGCCTACGAAGTCGGAATTGCCGCCCAGAGCGTCAACAGTCCACGCTATACCGTCAACAACCATGTCCATTGCGCCCGAAGCACGGAACACTCCGATGCCCACAAGTATGGCTACAAGGTAGGGAATGATGCGCACAGCGGTGGAAAACCCGTCCTTTGCGCCGTCGATAAACGCCTCATAGACGTTCACTTTCTTCCTCATTCCGGCCAGGATGAAGCCCACTATTATCACCATAAGCAGTATGTTGGCCACGCTGGTGCTCACAGTGTTCATCGTTTCCTTGTCCATTTGGCCGAAGCACCATATCACCGCCGCCACGAAAAGGCTCACTCCGCCGAGCGTCAGCAGCATGGTGCGGTTCAGCAGGTTGATGCGTTGGAAGACGCTGGTGGCTATTATGCCGGCCAAAGTGGAGAAGAACGTGGCCAGAAGTATGGGGATAAACACGTCTGTAGGCTGCGCTGCGCCGAGCTGGGCGCGGTAAACGAGTATGCTTACCGGTATGATTGTCAGTCCGCTCGTGTTGAGTACGAGGAACATAATCATCGGGTTGGTGGCCGTATCCTTTCGGTTGTTGAGTTCCTGAAGCTGCTCCATTGCCTTCAAACCGAGCGGTGTGGCAGCATTGTCAAGGCCGAGCATGTTCGCAGCTATGTTCATGAAGATGCTCCCGGTGGCCGGATGCCCCTTGGGAATGTCGGGGAAAAGGCGCGTGAACACCGGGCTTAGCAGCCGCGCAAGCACGTTTACCACTCCGCCGCGTTCGCCTATTTTCATCACACCGAGCCACAATGCGAGCACGCCGGTAAGGCCGAGCGATATCTCGAAGGCGGTTTTCGCAGATGAAAACGTGGAGTCAATCATTGCAGGGAATACGCTCACGTCACCCAGAACGGCCAGACGGAAGGCCGCAATGACAAAGGCGACGAGGAAAAACGCTATCCAAATGTAGTTCAGAACCATCGTTGGAAAATGATATAAAGCCGTGCAAAGTTAGCTCAAAAGGCAGACAAGGCAAAACAAATGCCCTCCCATTTTGCCGCATACAGGCCATACAGCCCCGAAAGACTGTGGGAAAAGAGGGAAAAGGGTGGGGACTGCAACTGAAAACGTGTGGAACCGGCTGCCTGAAACGGTCGGTTCGGGAATATAGGGGACAAAGCGGCAACCTTAAAACGGCCACTTCCGACCGCAATGATTGTCGTTTCTTCTGCGCAGTTGTGCGGCATCTTCGAAGCCGATGCGCACTTTGTGCATGGCAATCCCCACGTTCCGCTAACGCTGCACGTGGGGTTACTGAGGTGAAGCCTCTTCGAGGCTCTGCCCAAGCGGTGTGGTAAGGTCGGCAAACCTTTGTCTTTTTTTGCGACAGGCTCTGCGGACTGCCCTCACGGAAAATGCTTTTGCCACTTCAAAAGTCCGCATATATCCTTGCAGAAGAGTGGTTTTTACAAGCCCAACAAGCCTGTCTGTGGTCTCAAAGCTGCCGTGTTCCGGATGTTGGAGTAGTCGTATGTTCCGCTTATTATGGCGGCTATGGCCTCGAAGAGGCCGCATCTCAGTAACCCCACGTGCAGCGTTAGCGGAACGTGGGGTGTATGTGGAGTCGCAAACATCGGCTTCGAAGATGCCGCACAGATGCGGATAAGCAAGGCAAATCATGCGGTCTTGCAAGTCATTGGATGCCAACGGGTTTCAAAACCCGGCGGGTTACGGTGCGTAAACCGCCCACTTACGGGTGCTAAACG
>CAVHML010000001.1:0-15070 GCA_963636905.1 bacterium | reverse complement strand
GGTCGCAAACAGGCGGTTTACGGTTGGCAGACCGCCGGGTTGTGCCGGTGCGGGGGCGGAGTCTTTCCCCGGAAATGTCCGTGACAGCACCGCCGTGCAGGTTTTTTTAAGCATAATAGCAACGCTTTTCCGAGCATAATGGTTAAATTTGCACATTAAAACAAGGACTGACAAAGGATAAAGACAACTGACATGGAGAAGACAACCGTCAAGGTGATAAACAAAAGCCACCATCCGCTGCCGGCTTACGCTACGGCTCAGAGTGCCGGAATGGACCTTCGAGCCAACATAGACGCACCCATTGTGCTGCATCCCATGGAGAGAACGCTCGTTGGAACGGGGCTTTTCATGGCCTTACCCGCCGGTTTCGAGGCACAAGTGCGCCCCCGGAGCGGCCTGGCTCTTAAACATGGACTGACTGTATTGAACACTCCCGGCACGATAGATGCCGACTACCGGGGCGAAATCAAGGTGCTTCTCGTCAATCTCTCGGCCGATGACTTCGTGATAAACGACGGGGAACGGATAGCCCAAATGGTGGTTGCACGTCACGAAACGGCCGGTTTCATCGAGGTGGAGGCTCTTGACGAGACCGAACGCGGAGCCGGAGGTTACGGACACACGGGAGTCAAGTGACCGATGCGCAGACTGTGGGGGTTCATATTGCTGTTTGCCGTGGCCGCAACGCCGGCCTTGCGTGCTGACAACGGTGCCCGGAGCCGGTACGACTGCCTCTTTCTTGAGGCGATGATGGCGCGCGGGCAGGGCGAAGACGCCGCTGCCTTCGAGCTGTTGCGCCATTGTACGGCCATCAACCCCGACGCTTCGGAGGCATATTTCTACCTCGCGCAGTACTATTCCGCACTCAAGGACAAGGACAACGCCCTGTCGTGCATCAAGAAGGCGGCGGAACTGAACCCGCAGAACAGCACCTACCAGGAGACACTCGTACAGGCTTACATCGGAAACGGGCAGACCGACGAGGCCATAAGTGCGCTTGAGAAGCTCGTAAAGGCCGATCCGGGACGCGACGACGCACTGGAAATGCTCGCCCAACTGTACTTGCAGAAGAAGGACTACACCAGTGCCATACGCACATTCGACCGTCTTGAGACACTGGAAGGCCGCACCGAACGCCTGTCCTTTGCCAAAAGCAGCGTCTATACCATGCTCGGCGACAAGAAAGCCGCCGTCGCAGAGGTGAGAAAGCTGGCCGAACAGAACCCCAACGACCCCAATTATGAGTGCGCATACGGCGAAACGCTGATGAGAAACGGCGAGACTGACAGCGCACTTGCCATATATAATAATGTATTGCGCAGGGATCCTGACAACAACAGTGCGCTGTTGCTCCTGCGGACATACTATAAAGGAGAGAAAGACACAGCCCGCGCCGACTCAATCACAATGGCCGTGCTGCTCAACCGTAACACTGACAAGGAAACACGCGTGTCTCTGCTGCGGCAGGAAATCGGTGAAACCGAGCAAAATGGCGGCGACAGCACCAAAATCCTGCGTTTTTTCAAACGCCTGACGGCACTTCCCGCCCAGGATGGCGACCTGCTGTATATGTATGCCGCCTACATGGACTTGAAAAAGATGCCGGAAGACAGCATCTGTGCGGCGCTTGAGCGGGTGCTTCTCGTGGCTCCCGACAACGCGGCAGCCCGGTTGCGGCTGGTGAACTATGCCTGGAAGGCCGGAAACCTTGACCGTGTGATCGGATTATGCCGCTCCGCGCGTCAGTATAACCCCGATGAAATGGCCTTTTATTACTTCCAGGGCATGGCTTACTACCGCAGTGACGACGAGGACAAGGCTCTTGACGCATTCCAGAACGGCATAAGCGTGATAACAGACCAAAGCAATCCGGACTTTGTGTCCGACTTCTACGCCGTCATGGGCGACATTCTCTTCAGCAAAGGGCGCGACCGGGAGGCCTTCAACGCCTATGACTCGTGTCTGCAATGGAAGGATGACAACATCAGTTGCCTGAACAACTACGCCTACTACCTCAGTTTGCGCGGCGAAAACCTCGACAAGGCCGAGCAAATGAGCCGCAGGACGGTGGAAAGGGAGCCTTTCAACGCCACTTACCTCGACACTTACGCCTGGATACTGTTCCTCCGGCAGCGGTATGGCGAGGCTCGGGTGTACATAGACCGTGCCTTGAAGAACGACACCGACAGCAATGCGGTCATAACCGAGCACGCCGGCGACATCTACGCAATGAGTGGCGACACGGAACGCGCCGTCCAGCTGTGGCAGGAGGCCGCCAAAAAAGATCCGGGCAACAAGTTGCTGGCAAGAAAGATAAGAAAAAGGAAATACATCAAGTAGATATGACACGTGCAAAGAGCTTTTTTGTCATGGCCGCAACGGCGGTTCTGGTGGCTGCGTCCGCCGTTTCGTGCCGCACACAGGCCACGGCGCAGAAGGACAACGGGCAGTCTGTGGCCGCAAAGGGCGACGGACAGGAGGCGGAAGTGCTGCACAAGGTGGCCGCAAACGCCAGTACAGCCCGGTTCATAACGTCGAAAATCAAGTTCAAACTGAAGCTCGGCGACAAGGAAGTGTCGCTTGGCGGCAGCTTACGCATGAAGAAAGACGACGTAATACGCCTCCAGCTGACCGCATTCGGCCTTGTCGAGGCCGGCAGGGTGGAGTTTACCAAGGACTATGTGCTGGTTATGGACAGGATAAACAAGCAGTACATAAAGGCAGACTACCGGGATGTGGACTTTCTGAGGCAGAGTGGCCTCAATTTCTATTCGCTTCAGGCGCTGTTTTGGAACGAGTTGTTCCTGCCAAACAGGCAGCGCGTGGACGAAGAGTCGCTGGATGCCTACAGCGTGAGCCTCGGTTCTGCGGCGGCAACCATCGCCCTGAGCAGCGGAAACATGCGCTACGAGTGGTCTGCAGGCACGGCTGACGGTTGCATAACGGCCTTCTCCGGGTCGTATTCAGGCGGCGGAACGGGCAAAACCGGCGTGGATTGGGGCTACAGTTCGTTCCGTAAGATGGGGACAACGCAGTTCCCGACATCCAACACCATAACCATTAACGGGACAAAGAAGCCGGTCTCGGTCGATTTGCAGCTGACTAACCCCAACAATGACAGCGACTGGGAGACGCGGACCGTGGTGTCTTCAAAATACAAGCAGGTGTCTCTCGACGACATAATGCGCCGTCTGTCGGCACTATAACCCCTCCCCATGACGATGAAGCGGACAACGATACTACTCATACTGCTCTCTTTCGCTCTGCAACCATACGCCCAGCGAGCCTCACAGGTGCGGCGCAACAACACAGCTGCCACACAGAAGAAGGCTGCAACGCCGCAAAAC
The DNA here is from genome assembly GCA_963636905.1 of bacterium. Lineage (GTDB taxonomy): Bacteria > Bacteroidota > Bacteroidia > Bacteroidales > Bacteroidaceae > Prevotella. The sequence goes on along the minus strand of CAVHML010000001.1, from coordinate 11,723 downwards.
AGGAAGAAAACCGCCGCCAAGAAGGGTGCAACCACGACAAAGAAGGGCACAACTGCCACGAAGAAACGCGCGACCACGGCATCGAAGAAGAAGAACACGGCATCGAAGAAGAAAAACACGGCTGCCGGCACAACGTCGATAAAGGGGTTGAAGAACCAGAGCGCACAGATAAAGCGCAACATCAAGGCACAGGAGGAACGTTTGCGTACCAATGAGCGCGACGTGAAGCGGCGTTTGCGTGACCTGATGGTCATTAACACCGAAATAGCCGACAAGAGACGCACCATAGACACCATCCGCAACGACATAACCCGCCTTGACGGCAACATCGGGGAGCTGAACGGCCAGCTGGAAGTGCTCCAGTCGGAGCTTGAAGACCGCAAGGACAAGTTTGTCAAGTCCATGCGTTACATGCACCACAACAGCTCCATACAGAACCAGTTGATGTTCATTTTCAGTGCAAAGAACTTCACCCAGATGTTCCGGAGGCTGCGTTTCGTGCGCGAATACGCCAGCTACCAGCGCGCACAGGGCGAGATGGTGAAGACCAAACAGGCGGAAGTCACTAAGAAACACACCGAGTTGACCGCCGCAAAGCAGCACAAGAGCACCCTTCTGAGCAAGGGTGAGCGCGAGCAACGCAACCTTGAAGGCAAGCAAACGGAGCAGGAAAAGGTGGTTACATCGCTGAAAAAGCAGCAGAAAACCATACAGTCGATAATAGCACAGCAGCGCAAGAAGGACGAGCAAATCAACGCCCAGATAGACCGTCTGGTGGCTATAGAGGTGGAAAAGGCGCGTGCCCGTGCCGCTGCGGAGGCGCGCCGCAAGGCGGAAGCCGAAGCCGCGCGCAAGCGAGCCGCCGAGTTGGCCCGCAAGAAGGCCGAGGCTGAGGCTGCCGCAAGGGAGAATGCGCGCCGTATAGCCGAGGCCAAGGAGCGCGAAGAGCGTGCCAAAGCGGCTGCAAGGGCGGCTGCGGGCAAGGACAAGGCGGAGCGTAAGGAGGCGGAACGCGCACTGAAAGAGGCCGAAAAGGCACGTGCGGCTGCCGAGCGCAAGGCGGAAAGCGACGCCGACAGGCACGCCCGCGAGGTGGAAGAGGTACGGAAAGAGAGCACACTCGTATATAATCTTGACTCTGAAGACCGCCGTATCAGCGGCAGCTTTGAGAGTAACCGCGGCCGTCTGCCCATGCCGATAACCGGAAGTTACCGCATTGTGAGCCATTTCGGGCAGTATAACGTGGAGGGACTGGCCAATGTGCGCCTCGACAACAAGGGCATAAACATACTCGGACAGCCGGGTTCGAGGGCAAGAAGCATCTTCGACGGCGAGGTGAGCGCCGTGTTCAGCCTCGGCGGAACCACGGGTGTCATGGTGCGCCACGGCAGTTACATATCGGTATATTGCAACCTTTCGTCGGTCAGTGTGCACAGAGGGCAGAAGGTGTCCGCCCGTCAAGTGCTCGGAAGTGTGGGTCAGGACAACATATTGCAGTTCCAATTGCGGCGTGAAAAGGCCAAACTCAACCCCGAAGCGTGGCTCGGACGCTGACAAGGCGCAGACTCCCGGTTCACAAACCGCCCGTTCAGGCTCCGCAAAGAGGCCGTTTACGACATGCAAACGGCCTCTTTGCATACAGCAAACGGCCCCTTTACGCCCCATAACCCGGCGGGGTTTTCCGGCAAGGGGTGCGGTTTGTGGCAGAAAGACGGTTGAAAAACCCTGTCAGACAGACATTTCGCGGAGCACATCCACGGATTTCAGGGGAGGGAAGTCGGGCAGGTGTATGCCATAGTAGCGCAGTGCCACGTCGAGAAGGCGGTTGCGCTCCTCGCGGGACAGGCGGAACAGGTGCATGGTCTGGTAGTTCATGCGCATCACAGTCCTCATCCGCCGTGCGTCATCGGGCGCGAGGCAGTCGCTGTGCAGCGGACTTTGTGCGCAGAAACAGCCGCTGCGCAGGTCGAAACAGTCGCCCTCGGCATAGCCGTCAAGGTTGGGGAAGAAGCCAAGGAAGCGGGACAGGCGCATGAGAAACACGAGATGGAAGTTGGCGCACTGTCCACGGCTGCCGTCAAGCCACCGCAGACTGTCGGCAATGTAGGAGTAGAGAGGCTCGCCCTGCCGCTCTCCGCTGAGCGCACGGCACAGAAATTCGGCCAGAAACAGCGAGATGGACAGCTTGGGAGGGCTGAACGGTATGTCGGTATAGGGCACGCTGATGGCGGCGGAGGCCAGTTTCTGGAGCTGGAGCTTCGGTCTGAGGTCGTATTCCACCTCAAGCAGCGACAGCGGCTGGAAGTATTGCTTCTTCAACTTGCCGCGTCCGCGCCCCGAAACAGCCGCCACAAACGACACCCGTCCGTCCTTTCGGGTGAACAAGTCTATAATCAGCTTGGTGTCGCCGTACTTGAAAGCGCGCAAAACAATCGCCTCTGTCTTCGTAACCATATCACTTCGTAGTCCGGGCTGCCGCCCCTGTACTGCAAAATTAGGCATAAATTGCGGTTTATACGGTGCGGCAACGAGAAAAACCGCCGCATTTGGGGCTGGAAAACAAATAATCAGTAACTTTGCAACATGGTGTCCTGACACCGTAAGCACGGAATTTCAATTACCATTTTCACATAAATACGATTGCCAATGAAAAGATTTACGCTCATTGCTTTGGTCGCTTTCGCAGCCAACGCAACCACTGCCGATGCGCAACAGACGCTGAACCGCCGCATACACACCGCCCCGGTTTCTGCCACAGCCGGCTTCAAGTCATGCAAAGCCACAACCCGAACTGCGCCATCGGCACCGAAACGCGCCGCAAGCGAAACAACGTGGCGGCCGAAAGCGCAGACCGAATACACGTATATGAACGGCAGATGGGTGAAGACCGGCACATACGAGTTCACTTACGACCAGCTTGGACGGGAGATATGTATTGACAACAACGACGGCGACGGCATATTGCGCACCGAATATACCTACACCGACCACGGCCAACTGGCCACCGAAATCACCAGCAGGTCGGAGGACGACGGTGCAACCTTTACCCCCTCGGAGAAAAAGGAGCAGACCTACGACCCGCTGTTCCCCCAGCTGACACTGACAAAAGACAAGTATATATGGCTGAACGACGCATGGCAGCCCAACTACGACTCGTTTCACCGCACAGTGGTGCGCAATGCAGACAACAACGTGACCTCGCTCACGCTCGCAGTGCCCTACAACTCAATCTTTGAAGAAACACAGCGCATCACAAACACGTTCAACAGCCAGACGAAAAAGGCAGAGACATTCCAACTTGAAGAGCTCAAGCAGGACGGCAGTTGGGGCAGAACGCAATATCTGAGAAACCTTGTATGGAAGGAAACCAACGGACAGCTCGTTGACCAATACGACCTTTGGATGAACTATGGCAACAAGCTGCTCAGCGGAACCATTGCCGACAACGACCCGCAAACCGGGGATATGGCCGATTTCGGCTTCATCAGCATCGACTATAAGGGCAACGGCGACGACTATGTGGAAACCATAGACTACACAGACGTGCTCAGCAAGTCGGTGACAAGTCTGGAAACGACCGACGACAACGGCAGCTATACCTATATATATAAGTATTACGAAGACACAAACGGCGACGGCAAGCTCGACACTACGGAAGTTACAGGCTACAACCGGGAGGACTTCTTCTACGACGCCCACGACAATATGACGCTCTATGCGCAGTATGCACTGAACGACAGCACCAATGAGGAGGAACTGTCTGGGGCCACACGCTACGAACGCTCCTACGACGCTGCCCACGGAGATGCAGTAAAGGAACTCACAATTAGCGAATACGACTACGACACGAAGAGATACACTCCGATACTGAAGATTTCCACCACGGAATACACCACCGTCACGTCCGGCATACGCCATACCAGCACTGACGGCAGCACGGAAAGCGTGGCGTATAACTTGCAGGGAATGAAGGCAAACGGCGCATCGGGCAAGGGCATATACATCGTCAAGAGGAACGGGAAGTACCTTAAGGTGGCCAGATGACCCTTGTTTTGCCGGCATGACCCGGACTCTTTTGGCGGCAGGGGCGGCATGGAAGAAGCGTAAACCGCGCGTTTCTTCCGTGCCGCCCTTGCCTTTGTCCCGCCTATTGCCGCACCCTTGTCCGTTAAAAGCCGCAGACGGCGCAATAAAGTTGGATAATATTTGTAATTTTGCACCCTGAAAAAGCGCACGCATACGCCGGGCTACACGGCCACGGGCGGCATTTTTCATAAAAAGACACGAACTTTGAGAACAGAATGAGGAACATTTCCAATGCCGTTCTTCTTGCCATAGCCGCAATAACCATAACGGCTTGTGCGGAAAAGAAGAGCGAAAAGACATTTGTGCAGCCGTGCAAAACCATTACAGCACAGCGGTGTACCCTTGAAAACAAATGGTATTATGTGGGAGAAGTGGAGGCCAAGACATCCACAAGCGTAGGCTTCAGGGTGCCCGGAACGGTGATGCGGGTATATGTAAGCGAGGGTGACCGGGTGGCGAAAGGCCAACTTCTGGCCGAATTAGACCCGGAAGACATGCAGAACAGCTACAATATGGCACGCGCAACGCTGAACCAGGCGGAGGATGCAATGCGCAGAGTCAACATAATGCACGCCGATCAAAGCATATCAGACATAAAGTTTGTGGAGGTCCAGACGAAGCTTGAGCAGGCGCGAAGCATGTTCACGGCGGCAAAAAAGCGGCTCGACGACACCAAATTGTATGCGCCCGTGGCCGGAGTAATAGGCCGGAGGCGCATTGAAGTAGGCGAGAATTACGGTCTGCTACTGTCGGCTTTCACCATCCTGGACTTGGGAGAAGTGATGGTAAAAATACCCGTTCCCGAACGTGAAATATCAAAGATAAGGAAGGGGGACGATGCGAAAATATGTGTTCTCGCCCTTGGTGACTCCACATATTTCAATGCCAAAGTGGATGAAATCGGTGTGGCGAGCGACCCTCTGACCCACAGTTATGAAGCACGGCTGAACGTGAAAAACAGCCGGAACAAGCTGATGGAGGGCATGGTGTGCAACGTTCAGCTGTGGCCAAAGGCCACCCAAGGGCGGCGAGGGTTCATCCTTCCGGTCAACGCAGTGAAGCTTAACCCCGGCGATGACCACTATGTATGGGTGGTAAGGGACGGCAAGGCATACCGCCAGTCGGTCGATGTCGGAATGTACTCAAAGGACGGAGTGGTCGTATATGGGGGCATAAACGACGGCGAACACATAATTACCGAGGGACAAAACAAGATTTGCGAGGGTCAGACCGTAAAGGAGACGAGATAGGATGGGCACACCTAATTTCACCAAACACACGATGCACAACCACCGGCTGGTGGTTTTCTTCATGCTGTTGCTCATCGGCGGCGGCCTGATGTCGCTGTGGCAGATGCCAAAGCAGGAGTTTCCTGAGTTCAAGATGTCCATCGGCATGGTGGTAGCCGTATATCCGGGAGCCTTGGCCGAAGACGTTGAGAAGCAGGTGACGAACCGTTTGGAAGACTATCTGTTGAGTTTCAGCGAGGTGGATCCCGAAGAACTTACCTCTACATCGAGCGACGGGATTGCCACAATAAAGGTGAGGCTGAACGAAAGTGGCGCAAAAAATCCCGACGAAGTGTGGGGTAGGATACGCGACGGGCTGCCCCTGCTGCAAAAGACAGTGCTTCCGATGGGCGTACTTGGCGTGGTGGTGCTCGACAGGTTCGGCGATGCTGCTGCCGAACTGGTGGTGCTCGACAGCAAGGACAAGAGCTATCGCGAGCTTGACGAATACGCTTCGAAGCTGAAATCGGAGCTTCAAAGTGTGAAGGACATAACCAACCTGAGGAAACAGGGTGCGCTCCACGAGCAGATAAGCATATATCTGGACAAGGAAAGGATGGTGCGCTTCGGTGTCAACACCACCATGATAAACGCCATACTCACCATGCAGGGACTGACAACCGGCGGTGCGCACATTGATACAGACAAGGCTGACATGCCGATATACGTCACTTCAAACTACGAAACCGAACGGGAACTGGCCGACCAGATAATCATAAGCGACCCGACAGGGAAGGTTGTAAGGTTGAAAGACGTGGCACGTGTGGTGCGCGAATACCCCGAAGTGAAGAGCTATATCACCAACAACGGCAACCGGTCTGTGCTTGTTAGCATGGAAATGCAAAGCGGTGGCGACATCGTTTCGTTCGGTAAGGATGTCGATAAGAAGGTGGATGAGTTCAAGCAGACGCTCCCTCCCGGAGTCAATATCACGCGTATAGCCGACCAGCCCAAGGTGGTCAAGGACTCCATCGTGGGCTTTTTGGGCGATTTTGTCGAGGCTATCGTCATCGTACTTATAGTGATGGTGCTGCTTTTCCCCACCAGATCGGCACTCGTAGCCAGCATATCCATACCTGTAACCATAGCCATTACGTTTGGCGCAATGGACGTTTTCGGCATCCCGTTGAGCACTGTGACACTGGCGTCGCTGACGGTTGCGCTGGGTATGGTGGTCGATGACTCCATAATAATAATAGATGCGCACCAGAAAATGCTGCGGGAGGGACACTCGCGATGGTACGCTTCGGTGATGAGCGCGCACACTTTCTTCCCGTCAATATGCGTGGCTACGCTTAGTATCTGCTTTGTTCTGTTGCCGTCACCCATATTCATGCCCCAGCTTTACAGCACGTTCATCGAGTCGTTCATCTTCACTTTGGTCATAGCACTGGTCGCCTCGCTGCTGGTAGCCATGACCATTGCGCCGCTGCTCAACCACAAATTCTTGGGCAAGTCGTCTTTTCAGAAGACAAGTATAAAGGAGTCAAGACTCCTGATGCCTGTGCAGCGGGCCTACGACAGGGCGATGGAGCACTGCTTCAAGCACCCTTGGATGACGATGATGGTGTGTGTGGCGGTTGTTGCTGCCGGAGTTTGGGTGTTCAAGTCGGTGCCCCAGCAGATGGTACCCGCCGCCGACCGCGACCAGTTCGTCGTGGAAATATACAATCCCAGAGGCAGTAGCATCGACCGGACGGCGGCTATTACCGACAGTGTGGCAAAGGTACTGGCCAAAGATGGCCGGGTGGAGAACGTGACGGAGTTTGTCGGACAGCTGATGCCGCGCTTTATGGTGTCGGCACCCATCGCCATGGGTGGCAAAAGTTTCTCGCAAATCATAGTAAGAAGCAAGAGCAACGAGGCGACACTCGACTTGATACGCGACTATACCGGCCACTTTGAGGAAAGGTGGCCCGACACTTATGTCCGTATGTACCAGCTTTCTTACAACACAACGGCGGGCATCAGCGTGCTGCTCGAAAGCGATAACCTTGACCATCTGCACCAGTCTGCCGACTCAGTGGAGCGGTATCTGCGCACCATTGACGGCTTGCAGTGGATACACAACTCCTTTGGCGACAAGCAACCCGTGGTGCGGATAGACCTCGACCATATAAGTGCGGCCCAAATGGGAGTCACCCGTATGGCGGTAGAGACCAACATGGCCATGAAATACGGCGGCTTCAAGGCCGGAAGCATTTGGGACAAGGACTACGAGATGCCCGTGATACTGTACACGGCCGACCGCAATGCGCAGAAAGACGCGAGCGGTATCGGCGACGAATACATCGGTTCGGCACTTGGAGGCAGCACTCCCCTGCGGCAGATAGCACGGGTTAGCCCCGACTGGCGCGAAGCCAGCATCATGCATATCAGGGGGAAACGCTGCGTCAACATACAGGCTGACATCAAGCCGGGCTACAGTCAGGCGAAAATATCAAAGGCTGTGGAAAAGCATGTGGCGGACAAAATACTGCCAACGCTGCCAAAAGACGTGAAGAAGAAGCTGTGGGGCACGGCAAATGTGAACAGAACCATTGGCGAACCGTTGACCAAGAGCTTCCTGGTGAGCCTGTGCGTCATACTGCTCGTGATGGTTCTCAACTTCAAAAGGTTCCGTCTGGCCTTGCTGGCCATGACCGGCACGTTGCTGGCCATACCGGGTGCAGCCATCGGGATGGTGCTTTCGGGCGTCGATTTCAACATGATGTCGATGCTGGGCGTGTTCTCGCTGCTCGGAATAGTGATGCGCAACGCCGTTATCATGTTCGATTACGCCGAAGAACTGAGGCGAGGGGGCGTGCCAGTGTATGACGCAGCCATGGCGGCGGGCAAGCGGCGCATGATACCCATAGTGCTCACGTCGGCCACTACGGCCTTTGGCGTCGTGCCGCTCATGCTCTCGAAGAGCACACTGTGGCCGTCTATGGGATGGATAATATGCTTCGGCACTATAACGGCCACCGTTCTTGTGGTGATAGTGATGCCATGCGCCTACTGGAAACTCATGGAAAGGAAATCCGCACGATGAAACATTTGAGGACATACATTATATTATTGCTGGCCGCAGCCTTGGTTTCAACGGCGGAAGCCCAGTCGGTGCTGACGCTGCAGGAGGCTATGGAGTCAGCATGCAGGAACAACGCCGACCTGAAAAAGAAGCGTATGAGCACAGAATCGATGAAACAGCTGAAGAAACAGCTGTACACAAAGTATTTCCCTTCGGTGTCTGCCTCCACTACAGCGTTCATGCGCAACCGCGGATTTGCCGAGGGATCAGAACTGCTTGACCTGGTTTTCGCCTCCGTCGCACTGTTTGAGGACATTGACCCGGACACTGAGATTGGCGATGTGCAGATACTTAAATACGGTCTGTTGGGCAGTGCGCGTGCGGTACAGCCCATCTACACCGGCGGAAGGATTACGAGCGCCAACCGTCTGGCCGCACTCGGCATCGACGCAACGCGCGAGCTGACAGCCATAAAGGAGGAAGAACTGAAGCAGGAAGTGGAGAAATACTTCTGGCAACTCGTGCAGCTCTATGAGGCCGAACGCTCGCTCCTGACCATGGACTCGCTTGTAGGCAAGGCGCGCAGCGACGCTTCGCTCGCACTGAAGGCCGGACTCGTGACGGCAAACGACAAGATGGAGGTCGATTTGTACGCATCCGACCTTGAAAGCACGCGCCTGAAGATAGACAACGGCAAGCGGTTGTGCCGCGAATACCTGGCCTATCTCGTTGGCACGGAAAGGGTTGACAGCATCGTTTGGGACGACATATACACCCTAAACGAACCGTCGGCATATCTTACAGACCCCACAACCGCACTGCAAAACAGGCACGAGACGAAGCTGTTGCAGATGAGGAAAGACGCCGAACGGCTCAAGAAGAAATACACTCTCGGCACTCTGCTGCCCTCTGTCGGCGCGGCGTTCACGGTCAACTACCACCGTTTTTCCGCCAAAAGGGACGGCGGCCTCTTCCACAATACGTTTGACAACAAGCCGATGTCGTGGATGCTGGCGGCAGTCGTCAACATTCCGATAACCGACTGGTGGGGCGGCAAATACAAACTGCGGCAGTCGGACATATCCATAAGGCAGGCAGAGATAGATTATGACGACAAACAGAAGCTGATGCGCGTGCAGATGTCGCAGAAATGGAACACTCTTACCGAGAAATACAAGCAGGTGGACGTGGCGCAAAAGAAGCTGCGACAGTCGGAACAGAACCAGAGGCAACACGCAAGTGCATACCGCAGCGGTTCGGCCACGATGACTGACAGACTGCATGCCGACGCTTTGTATGAGAAAGCAAGGACAAACTACATCGACGCCTGCATCAAGTACCGCCTCGCAATCACCGACTATCTTCACGCCACCGGCCGCTAACATAGCCCTCAGCCCCGCTTTCCCACAGAATGTCTTGACGGGGAAGCGGCGGAAAAGCCGTAGATTTCAGTGCAAAAGTACACGTGGCTTCGGTGCAAAAGGCACACGGAGTTCGGAGGGAAAGAACGTACTTCAGTGCGAAAGAACGCAGCTTACGTGTCTGAAGTGTCGGGCTTTTGCTCCGCAAACAGCGCAGTTGGCTGTCGTAAATGCCGTGTTTACGGTGCGTAGATGTGCCGTTTACGTGTCGTAAGTGGCCTGTTTACGAGTTGCAAACCGTACAGTTAGCCATCGTAAACAGCCGACACCCTCGGCACAGAGCCAAAGACTTTCCCCGAAAACAGGTTGGACCGCCATTGCCGTCTGCCCCTGTCCCATTGGCAGAGGGGGAATATTTTTATCAAATTCATTGTTTCCAGCACCTTTATTTCGTAACTTTGCAGTTCCCAAGTAGGGGCATCGCAGCGGTTTACAGCCCCACCAACAAGAGGCAAATGGACAATAAGAACAGCAAAAACGAGTTTGTGCGCCGTGTGGCCGAGCAGAAATACGAGTTCGGATTTACCACTGACGTGCATACGGAGGTGATAGAACGGGGGCTTAACGAGGATGTCGTGAGGCTCATCTCGGCCAAAAAGGGCGAGCCGGAGTGGCTGCTCGACTTCCGCCTTAGGGCTTTCCGCCACTGGCTCACGATGGAACAGCCCTCGTGGGGGCACGTTCACCTGCCCGAAATAGACTACCAGGCCATATCATACTACGCCGATCCGCTGGCGAAGAAGGCCGAGACGGAGAAGAAAGAGATTGACCCGGAACTGATGAAGACGTTTGACAAGTTGGGCATACCGTTGGAAGAGCGGTTGGCACTGAGCGGTACGGCGGTCGACGCCATTATGGATTCGGTGTCGGTGAAGACCACTTTCAAGGAGAAACTGGCCGAAAAAGGCATAATATTCTGCTCGATAGGCGATGCCGTAAAGACTCATCCAGGCCTGGTACGCGAGTATTTGGGTTCGGTGGTCCCCTATCGCGACAACTTCTACGCCGCGCTTAACAGTGCGGTATTCAGCGACGGCTCGTTCGTATATATACCCAAGGGAGTGCGCTGCCCGATGGAACTCAGTTCCTATTTCCGCATAAACGCACGCAACACCGGCCAGTTTGAGCGCACGCTCATAGTGGCCGACGACGACTCATACGTGTCTTATCTGGAAGGATGCACCGCACCTATGCGCGACGAGAACCAGCTCCACGCCGCCATTGTGGAGATTATAGTGAAGGACAACGCCGAAGTAAAGTACTCAACGGTGCAGAACTGGTATCCCGGAGACGAGCACGGCAAGGGCGGAGTGCTCAACCTTGTGACCAAGAGGGGCGACCTGAGGGGAGTGAACTCGAAACTTTCGTGGACGCAAGTGGAGACCGGCTCGGCCATAACGTGGAAGTATCCGTCGTGTCTCTTGCGCGGTGACAACTCTGTGGCGGAGTTCTACAGCGTGGCAGTGACCAACAACTATCAGGAAGCCGATACGGGTACCAAGATGATACACATGGGTAAGAACACCAAGAGCACCATAATAAGCAAGGGAATAAGTGCCGGCCACAGCCAAAACTCCTACCGTGGGCTGGTCAGGGCTACGGCCAACGCCGACGGAGCGCGCAACTATTCGTCGTGCGACTCGCTGCTTCTTGGCAGCAAGTGCGGCGCCCACACATTCCCGTACATGGACATACACAACGACACTGCGGTGGTGGAGCACGAGGCAACGACCAGCAAAATCAGCGAAGACCAGCTGTTCTACTGCAACCAAAGGGGCATTCCCACCGAACAGGCCGTCGGTCTGATAGTGAACGGCTACGCAAAGGAGGTGCTGAACAAGCTCCCCATGGAGTTTGCTGTGGAGGCACAGAAGCTCCTGAGCGTGTCGCTCGAAGGCACAGTGGGGTGACATT